>CAZWAN010000135.1:0-4275 GCA_964631875.1 uncultured Flavobacteriaceae bacterium | reverse complement strand
TCAGGCAAAACTAAAATAAAGAATGAGTTATTTTGACAAAGATTTTTCTAAGCACCAACTACTTTTAATGGGTGTGTTTTTTGATTTAATTGGAATGACAGCTTATGTTTTTCCGCCAATAGATATTGTTTGGGCACCCCTATCTGCTTGGTTAATGACCAAGTTGTACAAAGGAAATTTGGGTAAAATTGGAGGTATTTTCTCATTCATTGAAGAAATATTACCCTTTGATTTTGTTCCTTCCTTTACAATTTTTTGGTTGTATAAGTACTATGTGAAAAAAGAAAATTAGGATTTAATAAAATTAAATCTACTCCACATTTTTTTAGAAAAATTCCAGAAAAATTCTTTTTGGCCAAATAAAGTGCCTATAATAATAAGGGTAAACTGATATACCAAAAAGACAATTAAAATTCTGAGTGGCCAGAAAATAAGTGGGTGAGCAGTTTCTTGATCTAATCCTATAAAATTCAAAAGAGGTTTGGCTACATAAACGGCTAAAGAACCATTTAAGGAAAAAACTAATATAATAATGGCTAACTGAAAATCGGACTGAATATTCCAGCGTTCTTTAAATTTTCTCAAATCAAAATTTTTGACAAAAGTAAGAATGCAATCTCATTAAAAAAAATCACTAGGGTGTTAAAAAAAAATTACCACCCCAAAATTAAGTTCTTTGAAGTGGCAATACAAAGTATGATTTTTCATTTAAGACAAAAGCTCATTCATTAAACTACCCAAGAAACCTTTACTGCTTTCCTTTTGTTTAAACTTATTGGCCAAATCGTCAATGGTATCGTCGTTATTGTCAAAATCCTGAATTCTTGATGCGGTGTGAACATATTCATCATCGTCATCAAGCAAGCTGCCTAACATTCCTGTTAAGCTATTTCCATCTGAAACCTTACTGCTTAATGCATTTTTTGCTAAATATCCCATAACAATAGGGGCGGCCATTTTCATGATCTGGTTTGCCATAGAAGGATCAATGTTGCTTGTTTTTCCAATCACTTGAGCGGCATTGTTCGTCTGACCGCCAAAAACATGATTTAAAATATTTGCTCCATCTTTCAATACACTTTCATCAATTCCTGAGCCTCCTAAAACATTCGAAAGATTGTTTAGTAACCCGCCAGAACTATGATGGCTATTTGTAAGTGCTTTTAACAAGCCACTAGCTCCATCACTACTGGATGCATTATTTTTAAGCGCACCCATGATCATCGGAAGAGCTGCCCCAAAAGCTGCGGCAGTACTCGCTCGATTTAAACCTAGCTGTTTACTTGAACCTTCTATTAATTCTTTACCAATTGGTCCGGTTAATAAATCATTGAATAAACTCATAATTTTTAGTTTAGTGGTTAGATTCCTAAATATACGATTTAATTTTGTTATTTTCGTCTTGTTCAATTTTTTGTGAATAAATTGTTGAGGCTGTTAATTTTGATAATTTGTCATAAATTAAATTTTTGTTATGAAGAAAATGGCATTGCATTGGCAAATTTTATTAGGAATGATTCTTGGCGTTTTAGCTGGTTTTATTTTTACCTATTTTGATGGTGGTAAGGAGATAGTTCAAAATTGGATCAAACCTTTTGGAACAATTTTTATCAATGCACTAAAATTAATTGCGGTTCCATTAATTCTGGGTTCTTTGATAAAAGGAGTAAGTGATTTACAAGACATTGCCAAACTATCAAAAATGGGAGGCAAGACAGTTTTGATGTATTTATTTACAACTGTTATTGCTGTGACTATTGGCTTGTTTTTAGTAAATATGATTAAGCCAGGAAATTCTATTAGCGAGGAAACAAGAACTGAATTGGTTAGTAACTATACGGATAGTACAGAGCAATACAAAGAAGAAGCTGCCAATCAGCAGGCTTCTGGACCACTGCAAGCTTTAATTGACCTTGTTCCTGAAAATATTTTTGACGCTGCAAGTGCCAATAAAAATATGTTGCAAGTGATCTTTTTTTCAATTTTTTTTGGAGTCGGTTTAATACTGATACCGGATGAAAAATCGAAACCTGTTAAGGATTTCTTTGACGGATTTAATGAGGTTATATTAAAAATGGTTGATTTAATTATGTTGGCGGCGCCATACGGCGTTTTTGCATTGCTTTGTGCCCTTGTAGCAGAAGCACCAAGCGCTGATTTGTTTAAAGCCCTGGGTATGTATTCGGTAACCGTTTTAATCGGTTTAGTCATTATGATATTATTTTACATTTTACTAGTAAAAATGTTTACCGGAAAATCACCTAGTTTCTTTATTAATGGGATTTCCCCGGCACAGCTTCTCGCATTTTCAACTAGTTCAAGTGCTGCGACCTTGCCAGTCACGATGGAAAGAGTCACCGAACATTTAGGAGTTGAAAAGGAAGTCTCCAGTTTTGTATTGCCCATAGGTGCCACAATTAATATGGATGGAACCAGTTTGTATCAAGCGGTTGCAGCCGTTTTTATTGCCCAGGCTTTTGGTATGGACTTATCTTTTGGAACACAATTGGGTATTGTAGCTACAGCAACTTTGGCCAGTATTGGATCTGCTGCTGTTCCAGGCGCCGGTATGGTCATGTTAGTTATTGTGCTGGCTCAGGCCGGAATACCTGAAGCAGGTCTTGCACTTATCTTTGCAGTAGACAGACCTTTGGATATGTGCAGAACCGTTGTCAATGTGACAGGTGATGCCACTGTATCTTTAGTAATAGCAAAATCTGAGGGTAAATTGACCGATCCCCATGTGGTAAATTGGAATGATACCTATAAAAAGGGTGGATCTACCATCTAATTATCGTACTTCCCCAGGTGAAACCACTTCCAAAGGCAGCCAGTACAATTATGTCGTTTTCCTTTACTAACCCTTTTTCCCAAGCTTCTGTAAGTGCAATAATAATTGAGGCCGCTGTGGTATTACCGTAATCCATGATGTTATTATAAACTTGGTCCTCAGTCAGTCTGAATTTTTGTTGTACAATCTGAGAAATTCTGAGATTAGCCTGATGTGGAATTAAAAGGCTGATATCTGTGGACTGCAAGTTGTTTGCTTTTAATCCCTCTATAATTACTTCACTAAATCTGACAACGGCATTTTTAAAAACAAAAGTGCCGTTCATATACGGGAAATAGCTAATATCTTCACCTTTTGAATCGATAATTTCAGGTACCCAGTGTTTAATACTCGGAGAAATTACAGTGAGCTCTTCAGCATGTTTCCCCTCACTGTGCAGGTGAGATGATAAAATACCTTTTCCTTTTTCTTCTGTTCGAGACAATACACAGGCTCCGGCACCATCCCCAAAAATAACAGATACACCTCTACCTCGAGTTGTTTTGTCTAAACCATTAGAATGGTATTCTGAACCTATCACAAGAATGTTTTTGTACATTCCCGTTTTGATAAACTGATCTGCTGTTGCTAAACTATAGATAAATCCTGAACATTGATTTCGAACATCCAAAGCTCCAACGGTTGGCATTTCTAGCATGTCCTGGATTTGAACTCCACATCCCGGAAAATAATAATCCGGGCTGAGTGTTGCAAAGACTATAAAATCTATATCATCTTTTGTTAAGCCTGCTCTATCGATGGCAATTTTGGCAGCTTTTGCACCCATTGTCGCACTGGTTTCATTGCTGCCTTCAGAAATCCACCTTCTTTCTTTGATTCCAGTTCTTTCTTGAATCCATTCATCACTTGTATCCATAATTTTTGTTAAATCATGGTTCGTAACTACATTTTCGGGTACAAAAAAACCTAATCCTGTTATCTTCGAGTTGTACATACTTTTTAGACTTTAGCTATTGAATAACTTTTAAAACAAAAGTTAAGAAACTCAAAGATAACAAAATATTGAATGAATCATAAGCTCAGGAACTTATGGTAAATAAAAAAGGATTTTCTAATGAAAATCCTTTTTTGATTATTGTTTCGTTGAAATAATACTATTCTCCGAGTTATATTCATTTGAAGCCATACCGTCAGCTTCAGGCTCATTGACCCAAATTTCACCATTGATTAGATACCTGAATTGGTATTCTTTTCCTGATTCTAGTTCAAGTACTTGAGAGAAATCACCTGATTTAAGTTTATTCATTCCTTTAGTAGAGGTTTTCCATTTGTTAAAATCCCCCAAGATTTGAACCTTATCAGCATTTTTGGCCTCTTCTGAAGTTAATTTAAAAGAAACTTTACAAACTGGTTTCGATTTTAAAAATTGTTTTTTGATAGACATAATTAAATTGTTTTGTGTTTGATATTCAGGGCAAAAATAC
>CAZWAN010000134.1:0-4340 GCA_964631875.1 uncultured Flavobacteriaceae bacterium | reverse complement strand
TAGAACTAGTACAAGAAATTTATGACATGCAACGAGGCAGAAAATAATAGAAAATGAAAAAAATGAATCTAATAAAAAAAGGGCTATTAATTGCTGCTTTTGGGGCGTCAATCATGGGATGTAAAGAAGAAGCACCAAAGGACTATGTAACAATACAAGGTAAAATTATTAACAAAAGAGGTGAAAAGTTAACTATTGTAGGAAACAATAATTTCTCGAAAGAAATATTAGTAACCGAAGATGGAACTTTTAGTGATACCTTAAAGGTTATAGACGGTTTTCATGGGATATCTGATGGTACTCAGCAGTCTGTTTTACATTTGAGAAATGGTTATGATATTACCTTTAATTTTGATGGAGATAATTTTAAAAATTCCATAGAAATTAAGGGGAAAGGTGCCGGCACAAATCAATATATGTTTGATAAAATGGCCTATATTGATGGTCTTGATTTAATGAATAATATAGATGCTATTTTTTCTCTTGAAAAACCTGAATTTGATGCAAAAATAGAAGAGATTTCTAAGAAAAATGAGCAACTGCTGAATGACGCAACAGATCTAGACCCGGAGGTTCTGAAACTAGAGAAAGAATCCAATCTTAAAATGATTGTGTTTTTTAATGACAATTATGAAGTGGAGCACAATAGGCTAATGGCCTTTAAACCGGGCACAATTTCTCCAAAATTCAATTACCCTGATGTAAATGGAAATTTAGTCTCACTAGACGATTTAAAAGGCAAATATGTTTATGTTGATGTATGGGCTACTTGGTGCGCACCATGTAAAAGGGAAATTCCTTTTTTAAAAGAATTAAATATGCAATATAAAGGTAGAGACCTGGAAATTGTAAGCTTATCTATAGACAAATTGGATGATAAGGAAAAATGGTTGGCTATGGTTAAAGATGAGAATTTACAAGGCATACAGTTACTCGCAAACCAAGAATGGAATTCTGATTTTGTAAGAGATTACAATATTCAAGGAATACCGAGATTTATTTTGATAGATAAAGAGGGGAAAATTGTAGATGCAGATGCACCCAGACCTTCAGATCCAAGATTAATAGAACTTTTAAATAAGTTAGAGATTTAAAAAGAGAGGCAAATGCCTCTCTTTTTTATTTAACTTTAACTGGGACGGGGGTGGAATTAACCAAATCTAAAACGTAATTGTATTCATATTGCCTAGCTAATTCTTTATCCTGACAAATCAGAACAGATTCATGACTTTTATCGGCAGACCATTTATCAAGGTTAAAACTTCCAACAGAAACAACAAAGCGATCTAACATAAATGACTTTGAATGCATATATTGGAAGTAGAACCAAACGTTGAAATTATCGTTTTCCTGAACTGAACGCAAAAATGGATAATTTCTGTGTGCAGCTTTGCGATCTAACTTTTTCGCAATAATAGGATAAGCTTTTCCAAATAACCATTTGTTATTTTTGATGAGAGATTGTCTTTTCATATGGTTGCTCAATTCACCATAACCTCCATCAATCCCATTAGAAATTAGATTGATATTTTTTCCTTCTTTAGCCAAATCGAAGAGTTTATTCCATAGTTGCTGTTCCCAACCTTCAAAATAGGAATATTTATCAGGTTCCTCTATATTAAAATTTACCTTCCCTGTGTTTAAATCAATTTTATACTTCACTTGATTTAAATATTGCAGATATACCTTAGAAATTAAATTTTTATCATTTTGAGGGCCTTGTATGACATATCTGCATACTCCTGACATTCTTGTTGAGGGATCCTGTAATTTGTCCCGATAAATTTCAGATCCTCTCTGCTTTTCCTCATATTCATGGCTAAGCCTGTTCTGCATATTTTTCTGAAACTTTTCAATATATTTAATTTGTTCTTCAGAACATTTTAATTGATAATTATATCTCTCTAAAATTTCTATTATACTTTCAGAAATATCGGTTACTGCCGGACCCTCAACCAATAAATCAGAATCTCTACTCTGGTGATTAAAACCCGTTGAAATATTATCGCTATTCAAAATATTTTGACCTCCAACGATGGCAATTTCTTCATCAAAAATCCAAATTTTGTTATGGAATAAGGCTCTTTCCTGTCTATCATAATTCAAGAAATCATCTGCATAAATCACTGTAATATTATTTTTTGGAAAATCTCTAATGCCTTTTTTCATCATTAATTTTGTCCACACCTTTTCAACGAGAAGAATCACATGAACACCTTCATTTGATTTTTTGATCAATTCTTTAGCCATTACCATGGCACTAGAATCCTTATAATAAGACATAACCGCAATAAAAATACTTTTTTTGGCCTTTTTGACTAGTTCAAGTTTTTTATCGAAGGCATAGCCATTTTCCAACGGTACTAATTTATTTCCAAAGGTTAGATGTGTGCCAGAAAGCCGGTCTACGATATGGTGAAAATTTTCTGAGAAATATTCCGATTGTATTGTATCGTAATCTATGGCACTTCTTTTATTGTCATAAAATTTAAGATCTTTTTCCAATTTTTTTACAGGAGGGTGGTTGAGACTCTTCCAATCATAAAATTGATAATAATCTTTACTATATCTGTATGTTTTTAAGGAAAAATGCTGCCTTTGAAATGCTTTCTTTTTAGCATCTAAAAAATCTTCCCCGTTAAAGTTATTGATATAAATTTCTTCATCTAGCCTGTAAAGGCTTTGAATGGATTCTGGAGCTAAGAAGAGCTCCGAAACAATTGTAGAATCTGAATTATTGATAATAAATTTCAATTCATTCGGTTCAACATTGACAGGGTTATAGTTTAAATCAAAGAATTCAAGATCATCGATTGCTGTTTGTTGCAAATAGGGAATATTTTCCGAATCAAAATAAAGATTAATATTTTCGATATCTGTAGTGAATGAACTAACCCCTGTTGAGTTATACAGAGATGATATTTTTGTTGGTTTTTCATTCTCAAATATATTCGACCTATATACATATAAGTCATTTTGGCTGTAAACATCGCTAACACATGCACAGAGTAAAAAAAGACCAAAAAATTTATTAAAAGTAATAAACATGAGTTGAATAAAACGACGGATCTGTTTTCTACAACCGTAAAAAAAACAAATTGAATTAACTTATTATAAATAAAAATGATAAATTTAAACCAATAACAACCAAATTCAAATTCATTTATGAAATTATTAATCAATACTAGTAAGATTTACTTGACACTTCTTGTACTTGGTGTACTCGTAATTTCTTGTGCCAGGATTGAATATCCGAGCATTTCGAACTCTCAAACAAACAATTACCAATATGGACAATTTATTTGGCACGATTTAATAACACCAAATCCAGATAAAGCCATGGAATTTTATTCATCAATGTTTGGGTGGACTTATAAAACACTTGGACAAGAAAATCAACGATACCATGTTATTTATAATAATGGGAAAGCAATTGGAGGGATTATTGAATTAAATGCAGCGGAACATCCTGCGGGAGAATGGCTCAGTTCTATTTCAGTGCCGGATGTTGAAAAGGCTGTGGCCTATAACACTCAAAAGGGAGGAAAAACCCTGTTTAAAATTGCTCATTTTAAAGGTAGAGGAAAATCGGCTTTGGTTCAGGATCCTCAAGGAGCCTATATTTCTTTTGTACATTCGGACACAGGTGATCCAATATTTCAGTCGGAAAACAATAATTGGCTCTGGAATGAATTATGGACTAGCAACGTGGATGCATCTTTATTGTATTACCAAGGATTAGTGCCCTACAAATCAGAAAAAGTAGTGGATCAGGCCGTACCCTATTTTTTATTTACAAACAATGGAAACAAACTTTCTGGCGTCATGGGAAACCCTGTTGAGAATATGCGCTCTGCGTGGGTTCCTTACATAAAAGTAGATGATATAGAAGCACATGCCGAAAAAGCCGAATCTCTCGGCGCTGTAATTATGCTTAAACCCGACAATAGCATTCGTAATAATACAGTTTCAATTATTCAAGACCCTAATGGAGCTCCTTTTGCAATTCAAATTTGGAATAACTAATTAAATATTTTCGTCATGAAACTTAAAAAAATAATATCTATCATACTTTTGTTATTTACACTTTTTGTTGTTCAATCGTGTAGTAATATGCATACAAGTGTTGGACTAAATATGTCTTTTGGCCCCAATGGTCCTTATGTTAGCCCAAGTGTAGGAGTAAATATGTATGGTGGTGGAAGATGGTAAAAAAAAGACCCAAAATTGGGTCTTTTTTTTATTTTTTAAGTAGTTGAATTATATCTTCTGTTATTCTTTTGGGTCTATGGCTTTGATCGTCGATTAAACACCATGTAGAATTCACTTTAACCAAAATC
>CAZWAN010000133.1:0-4385 GCA_964631875.1 uncultured Flavobacteriaceae bacterium | reverse complement strand
ATCCTTTTTATTCTATCCCTGCTCGCAGGACACCGCACAACCGTATCACCGTATAACCAATTGAACATTCATCCTTCACAATTCAACACTTTGAAAACTTTATCCTTTATCCTTGCCTTCGACCGGTTTACCAGCCTAAGGCTGGCAGGCTATTGTACCCAGGTGCGAACTTTGTTGTAATCCAGAAAATAAACAAGTTTAATGGAAAAGCTATGGCCGAAGGGTTGATCGAATAAATTAGAGACATTTCCGAAATAATCATCCTCAGATTGACCCCGGTCGTTTTCAAAATCCAGCAATGAGTTGCGGTAGAGAGCCACCAGTTCGCTCCCTCTTGAAAAGACCCAGACATAACGAAGATCAAAATTCCAAGAGTGGAAATTGAGGTCGTTGTCTTCAGAATAATTAGATTTTGCCAAAGAACCGTCGGCCTGTAATTCGTAATATTGGTCATTGTATTTTACCGGCGACCAGTAGTTCCTCAAAGCTAAAGAGATAGCAGACCTATCGTTGAAATTGTATTTTGCGGTCAGCACATTTTCCAATTCCTTTCTCTCTCTTTCTCCGAAGATGATGGTGTCATCTTCCAGGGTGGTCACATAACCTAATTCGTCTATGGCTAATTCACGACTGATGCCAAATTGCATAAAAAACTTGTCGCTAAACCTATATTGGGGATATATCCCAATTTCATGTTCGTGACCCCCTTCACCGCGATAATAAGAAAAATCTGCCCTGGCTTCCAGCGCAAATTTCTTTCTAAAATCTGTGGAGATAAAACCATTCATACGTGTTCTGGGGTCTCTTACCCAGTAGCGACCTTCGGTTCTGGGTTCAAAATAATCTACCCTTTTACCCACATTACCTCCAATTTCACCACCAAAAGCAAACTGATTGACCGTGATAAAAAATGAATTCAATTCAAAATAGTTGCTCACCGTTACATTGGGGTCAAATCTTCTAAAATGCCCGCCAAAAAATCGAATACGATAATTATTGAACTTTTTTGTGGGTTCAAATATCCGATAACTTACTTCTCCTAAAAAGTCGATAAAATTATTGTTTCTGTTAAAACCCAGATCGTTCTTATCGTATTTATCATCCATAAATCGGTTGCGCAACTCATATCGAAACTTCCCTTCTGTTTTTTCATAAGCTATATTGCCGGCATAACCGGTTGTGGTTTGACCTTGTTCAGACACATTGCTCATACTTCCATCACCATAGACCACATATGTATTTCTTTTGTTAGCGATGTTATAAAAAAGCGATGTGACATTGGCATCTCTAAAATTTCCGGAACGCGTTACATTGGTATTGGCCAGACCGATGGAAGAGTTTTTATTAAATTCTTGGTCGATGACAAAAACATTGTAATTCGTTAGCGGTTCTGTAACTATTTTTTCTTTTTCACCGGTAATCGTATCGCGTATCACGGCTTTCGTTTCCTCTGTTACTGCATTCAAAACAGCAATTCCTAAACCTTTTTTTGTTCTGCCGGTAACTTTTACTGCGTTGAGCACATCTACCTGGGTAGGATTTTCAAGAATTTCATATTGAGGATTATCTTCTACAAACTCATTGATATCATCATTTCCAACGGGCCTATTTCCGATCCTTCGGGAGAAGAACAGATCACCCTTATTCAGAATATCAGCTCCTTCAATAAAAAACTGACGTTGTTCTGCAAAGACCTGTTCAAAGGGTCCCAGGTTCAGTGCGATATTGTCGAATCCGGCCTGGCTGAAATCAGGGATAAGGGTGGCGATCAGCGTAAAATTATCGGTGATCCCATATTTGATATCCATACCGAATGCCAGGTTGGAATCTGTGGTTCCATCAAAATCAGAAATGATTAAAGAGGTAAAAGGGAAAAAACTCAGTCGTATGGGTGGATCTATGTTCTTGATGCCCTTCAATATTCCGGCATATTGAGACATATTTCCCTTGGTTCTGTCAACAAAATTCCAAGTGTATTGTTCTCTTTTGCTCTCCATACGACGATGAAAGTTGAGTCCCCAGATTTGTTCTTCCTGCTTAGGCATACGGAGTGCGGCAAATGGTATTTTCATTTCAACTACCCAGCCGTCTTCATTGATCCGAGCTTCGCTAAACCAAACCTCGTTCCAGCTGAAATCTTCTCCGTTAGCCAATGATACCTGCGCATCTAATTGAACTCCTGCGGCACTGACGAAAAATTCAAATTCATTTTGTCCGTCGTTGCTCGGATTGATCACCACAGCAAAAAAGTCTGTATTTCCGAGATTATCTCTTTCAGAAAGTTGTCTTAAAATATTCTTGGCGTTTGCCTCATAAAGATGGGCTCCCACATAAATCCCCTGATCATCATAAAGAATTTTCACTTCAGTTTTCTGGTCGGCGGGTTCTTCGTTGCCATTACCCGGAAGTAACATCACAAAATCTTTTGCAATTTCGGCTGTTTGCCAGGCAGATTCATCTAAAATACCATCGATCTTGATCACTTCTTCTGTTCTTGTGGCTTTTAGTTCTTTTTTTTCCAGAGGTACGTCTTGGGAAAAGATATTGATACAGAAAAACAGGAAGAAAAGTGAGTAGGTAAATTTCATCAATAGTGAACCGATAGGATTACCTTGCGAAATTCTAAAATCTTTTACCGAAATCTCTTAAAATTGTGTTAAACCAATAGAAAAAAAACTTAGTCAAATGAAGATAAAAAAGGAGGAGTGTATCCTAGTTTTTTAATTAAATCCTTACTTTTGTATCGTTTCAAATTAAAATCATTCGTAATGAATTTACACGAGTATCAAGGAAAGGAAATTTTAAGCAGCTTTGGTGTAAAAGTCCAAAGAGGAATTGTTGCTGATAATCATAAAAGTGCCGTTGATGCGGCCAAACAATTAACTGCAGAAACCGGTACAGGTTGGTGGGTGGTCAAAGCCCAAATCCATGCCGGAGGAAGAGGAAAAGGAGGTGGAGTAAAGCTTGCCAAAAATTTAAGCGAGGTAGAGAGTATTTCGAAGAGTATCATTGGAATGATGTTAAAAACACCTCAGACTTCGGCAGAGGGTAAAAAAGTTCATCAGGTCTTGATCGCTGAGGATGTATATTATCCGGGTGATTCTAAACCCGAAGAATTTTATATGTCGGTTTTACTGAACAGAGGTGCCGGAAGAAATATGATCATGTACTCGACCGAGGGAGGTATGGATATTGAAACCGTGGCGGAAGAAACGCCGCATTTGATCTTTTTGGAGGAAGTGGATCCTGCAGCCGGATTACTGCCATTTCAGGCAAGGAAAATTGCTTTTAATTTAGGATTAAGTGGAAAGGCATTTAAAGAAATGACCAAATTTGTTACCTCTTTATATGAAGCTTATGTAAAATCGGATGCTACTTTGTTTGAAATCAATCCTGTTTTAAAAACGTCAGATGATAAGATTTTGGCGGTAGATGCTAAAGTTACGCTCGATAACAATGCTCTTTTTCGTCATAAAGATTATGTCGATCTGAGAGATTTAAGAGAGGAGAGCCCGATAGAAGTGGAAGCCAACGCTGCCGGGTTAAACTATGTAGATCTTGATGGAAATGTGGGTTGTATGGTAAATGGAGCCGGCTTGGCCATGTCTACTATGGACTTGATCAAGCAATCAGGAGGTGAGCCCGCTAATTTCTTGGATGTTGGTGGAACAGCGGATGCAGAAAGGGTAGAAACCGGTTTTAGAATTATTTTAAAAGATCCGGCAGTAAAAGCTATTTTGGTCAATATTTTTGGAGGAATTGTTCGATGTGATCGTGTGGCTCAAGGAATTGTTGATGCCTATAAGAACATGGGTGATGAGATCAAAGTACCTATAATTGTTAGGTTGCAAGGAACAAATGCCATTGAAGCCAAAGAATTAATTGATAAAAGTGGATTGAATGTTATTTCTGTGGTGGAGTTCAAAGAAGCTGCGGATAAGGTTCAGGAAGTTTTGGGATGATTTAATTATAAGTAAATATTACTCTTTTTTGGAAAAGAGAGTAGCTAGTATAAAGCCATCAACCTGATGGCTTTTTTTATAACACCTCTGTCTAGCAGGTTGACAGGCCAATATAGTTTGGGTAAAATGGTTTTGAGACATTTTTAAATAAGATGTTTACGGAAAAAATTAGTATCAAAAGTCCCGTTAATTACGATATCTGAAATTTAAAGTATTTTAAATTTAAAGTTGGGCGAGTGATTTAGCTTCGCTGAATCTTCGATGTAGCTCCGCTGAATTTCATTTAGCTCCGCTGAATTTCATTTAGCTACGCTGAATTTTCAATTTAGCTCCGCTGAATCTTTGATTTGACTACGTCGAATCTTAGATTTCCTCCTGTTAGTCGGAAAAGTGTTATGTTCATTTTTACTCACTTAATATTTA
>CAZWAN010000132.1:0-4427 GCA_964631875.1 uncultured Flavobacteriaceae bacterium | reverse complement strand
GACCCAGACAAACCTGATGTTTTCTGGATCGGGACGGCGGGTGGGCTGAACCGCCTTTTTTTCTTCTTCGGCTTTCACTTCAATTGGGACTACCCTAACTTTATATTGAATCACAAAATCCACTTCGGCTGTTGAACGTTCTGCCGACCAATAATAAATATTCATATCATCCATACCCTTATGGATATTTTCAACAATTTAGATTAATATGAAAAAAGTATTGTTTATAGATAGAGATGGAACCTTGATAAAAGAACCTGAAGATTTTCAAGTCGACAGTTTTGAAAAGTTGACTTTCTACCCAAGGGCAATTTCAAATTTATCAAAGATTGCTAAAGAATTTAATTTTGAATTGGTTATGATTACGAATCAAGATGGCTTAGGCACAGATTCTTTTCCCGAAAACACGTTTTGGCCTGCTCACAACTTAATCATTAAAACTTTAGAAAATGAGGGGATTATTTTTGAAGAACAATTTATAGATCCAAGTTTTCCTCAAGATAATTCACCCAATAGAAAGCCCAGAACAGGAATGTTGACCAAATACTTTTCGGAGAAATATGATCTTGAAAATTCCTATGTAATTGGTGATAGAATTACTGATGTGGAATTAGCTAAAAATCTTAAGGCCAAAGCAATTTTTATCAATAACCAAGACAATCTTGGTCATCAAGAATTAAGTGTAGAAAGAAAACAGTTAGATGATTGGATTTGTCTTGAAACAGATTCTTGGGATGAGATTTATACCTTTCTTAAATTGAATAAAAGAAACGCTGTTCTCAATAGAAAGACGAATGAAACGGATATAAAAATTGAATTAAATCTAGATGGAACAGGTAAATCGAAAATAGATACGGGATTGCCATTTTTTGATCATATGTTAGATCAATTGGCTCGTCATGGAGGAATGGATCTTGATATCTGGGTGAAAGGAGATCTGGAGGTTGATGAACACCATACTATTGAGGATACGGCCATCGCTTTGGGAGAAGTTTTCTGTTTATCACTTGGAAACAAACTAGGAATTGAAAGATATGGCTTTACCTTGCCCATGGATGATTGTTTAGCCCAGGTGGCTATTGATTTTGGGGGTAGAAGTTGGTTGGTATGGGATGCCGAATTTAAGAGAGAGAAAATAGGACAACTGCCTACTGAAATGTTCTTTCACTTTTTTAAATCATTTGCAGATGGGGCAAAGGCCAATCTCAATATTAAAGCAGAAGGAATTAACGAACATCATAAGATCGAAGCTGTTTTTAAAGCATTTGCTAAAGCGATTAAAGCAGCGATAAAAAGAGATCCTGATAAATTGATATTACCCAGTACCAAAGGCTTATTGTAATGGAAAAACCAAAACAAAATATTGTATTAATCGATTATGGAGCAGGAAACGTACAATCTGTAAAATTTGCGTTAAACAGGCTTGGCTATGAGGCTAAACTATCTGAAGACGCAGATATAATCAGAAATGCAGACAAAGTAATTTTTCCGGGAGTGGGTGAGGCAAGTAGTACAATGGAAATTCTAAAGGATAAAAAATTAGATAAGATTATACCAAAATTAACCCAACCCGTATTGGGAATTTGCTTGGGAATGCAATTGCTATGTGGTGCAAATGAAGAAGGAAATACCCAGGGTTTAGGAATTTTTGATATTCCTGTATTAAAATTCCCTAATTCCGTTAAGGTGCCTCAAATAGGGTGGAATCAAATCAGTCAGTTAAAGTCACCCTTGTTCGAAGAAATCGCAGAATATGAATATATGTATTTAGTGCATAGCTTCTATGTTCCTAAGAACAATTATTCTATCTCAAATTCTTTTTATGGATTCGAATATTGTACCGCTGTTAGAAAAGATAATTTTTATGGCGTGCAATTTCACCCCGAGAAAAGCAGTTTAGCGGGTGAAAAATTATTGGATAATTTTTTAAAAATGTAATTTAATGAGAATAATTCCCGCTATAGATATCATTAATGGCAAATGCGTTAGACTTACCAAGGGCAATTACAGTACCCAAATTATATACAATGAAGACCCCTTGGAAGTAGCCAAAGAATTTGAGGCAAGTGGCATAAAATACTTACATTTGGTAGATTTGGACGGAGCAAAATCAAGTAAAATTTGCAACCATAAAATACTTGAAAAAATTGCTTCTAAAACAACTTTACGAATTGACTTTGGCGGAGGAATCAAATCAGATGACGATGTTAGAATTGCCTTCGAGTCTGGGGCAAAGCAAGTAACAGGTGGAAGTATTGCAGTTAAAAATCCTGAAATATTTCATCATTGGATTCAATTCTATGGAAGTGAAAAAATTATTTTAGGAGCGGATGCAGACAAGGGCAAAATTTCTACAAATGGCTGGCTTGAGACATCTGAAACAGATATAATTCCATTTGTCGAAGCTTACCAAAAACAGGGAGTAAAATACGTCATTAGCACTGATATTGCAAAAGATGGAATGTTGGAGGGTCCTTCATTGGACTTGTACAGTGAATTGTTGACAAAATTACCCAAGATCAATCTCATTGCAAGTGGAGGGATAACAACCATGCAAGATATAGAAGATCTCAAAGAACTCGGTTGCGAGGGAGCTATTATTGGCAAGGCTATTTATGAAAATAGAATTTCACTTTCTGATTTGAGTAAATTTATTTTAAACTAAATAAAATGATCACAAAAAGGATTATTCCTTGTTTGGATATTAAAAATGGCAGGACGGTTAAAGGGGTGAATTTCCTAGATTTAAAGGATGCCGGTGATCCTGTAGAACTAGCAAAATATTATAGTGAAACAGGTGCAGATGAATTGGTGTTTTTAGATATTTCTGCAACAGAAGAAAGGAGGAAAACTTTGGCAAAATTAGTTACGAAAGTCGCAATGCAGATCAATATACCTTTCACTGTAGGTGGTGGTATATCATCTGTATCGCATGTTTATGAGCTTTTACATGCTGGTGCAGACAAAGTATCTGTCAATTCTTCAGCAGTTAAAAATCCGGAACTGGTCAATGAATTATCACGTAGGTTTGGTGCACAATGTATTGTAGTAGCTGTTGACGCTAAACAAATTAATGGAAATTGGAAAGTCCATTTGGTTGGAGGTAAGATTCCTACTGAAATCGATCTGTTCGATTGGGTTTCGGAGGTAGAGCAAAGAGGTGCCGGTGAGATTTTATTTACATCCATGGATCATGACGGTACAAAAAACGGATTCGCTAATCAGGCTTTAAAAAGAATTGCAGAATTAATCAATATTCCTGTGATCGCATCAGGTGGAGCCGGTAAAAAGGAAGATTTTGCAGATGCTTTCAAATTAGGTCACGCTGATGCTGCTCTAGCAGCAAGTGTATTTCATTATAAAGAAATGGAAATAAATTCTTTAAAAAAATATTTAAAAGGGCAAGGAATTGCCATGAGATTATGAAAGAATTAAATATAGATTTTTCTAAGTTTGACAATGGCTTGATTCCTGCCATTATTCAAGATGCAGACACTAAAACAGTCTTGATGCTTGGTTATATGAATGAGGAAGCCATTAAAAAAACATTTGATTTAAAGAAAGTTACTTTTTTCAGCAGAAGTAAAAATAGATTGTGGACAAAAGGAGAGGAAAGCGGCAATTTCCTGAACTTTGTAAGTATGGAGAATGATTGTGATATGGATACTTTGTTGGTTCAGGTAAATCCTATTGGACCAACTTGCCATAAAGGCACAGACAATTGTTGGGGAGAAAAGAATATCATGGATTATGGCTTTATTTCAACGCTCGAAAGAGTGATCAAAAATAGGAGGGTAGATATTGAAAACAAATCCTCATATGTTAAATCGCTTTTCGACAAGGGAATTAATAAAATTGCACAAAAAGTAGGAGAGGAAGCTGTGGAAATTGTGATTGAGGCAAAAGATGATAATGACGAATTATTTTTGAATGAAGCTGCAGATTTACTTTTTCATTATCTAATTTTATTACAGGCGAAAGATTACGAATTAGAAGATGTTATTGCTATCTTAAAAGAAAGGCATAAGACTTAAATTATGATTTACTCGAACAAATATACCATTTCGAAAATAGTTGGACCAAAACATATCGACAGATTAAATCACGTAAACAATGTGATCTATTTGGAATGGGTCAATGAAATTGCCAAGCTACATTGGGATGAACTCACCAAAGACCATGCACAGAACTATTACTGGGTAGTAAGAAAACATGTTATTGAATATTTTAAATCGGCATTTTTAAATGATGAATTAACAATTTCTACATGGGTTGGTGCCTCTAAAGGACCACTGTCAGAAAGATTTGTTGAAATTAAAAAAGGAGATACGATTTTGGTTAAAGTGAAGTCTACATGGTGTTTAATCGACGGCCAAAGCCATAGACCCAAAAGAATAACAGAAGATATAATTCAACTACTTAAAAAA
>CAZWAN010000131.1:0-4546 GCA_964631875.1 uncultured Flavobacteriaceae bacterium | reverse complement strand
AATTGTTAATTTTTTTTATTGAATTTTATTAAAAAAAATTAACAATTGTAGAGAAAGAGTCAAATATATATGTATTTTTACCATACCAAAATTATATTACTTTATAGTAATATTCTTTTTCATAGCAATTTTCCCACTTTCGTTTTACGAGAGTGGGTTTTTTGGCTTAAGAAGTTAGAAGTAGGTCGTCTTATCGCTCCGCTTAGGCGGAGAGGAAAGTCCGGACACCAAAGAGTAGCATAACGGATAACATCCGTCGTTTGAGATTTTAGAAATTTCAAATAGGACTAGTGCAACAGAAAGAATGTACAGTTAGGCTGTAGTGAAATCAGGTAAACTCTATGCGGTGCAATGCTAAGTAAATTGAAGTTTGAGGGCTACTCGTCCGATTTCAAAGGGTAAGCAGCTACAATTGCAAAGTAATTTGCAATGCAGATAAATGATAAGAGACGTTTTTTACGTTACAGAATCCGGCTTATAGACCTACTTTTTTATTTTCCTAATATTTCTCTCATTTTAGTTTAAAAAAGATAAATAATTCTTCTCCCTATTATTGATTACTTAAATGTTTAAGTAAATGCCCTTCTTTGCAATTCTATGGCAGAATTACCAATATTATTTTCGTATTTTTGTGTCCCGAAAAAATAAAAGAATTACTTAAAATTTTTAGAATATGATCTTCGATATAGACATGATTAAAAAAGTATATAGTCAGATGGCTGAGAGGGTGGATGCTGCAAAAGTAGCAACAGGAAAACCTTTGACTTTGGCTGAAAAGATTTTATACAGTCACTTATGGGATGGCAAAGCGACGAAAGCATTCAAAAGAGGCGCTGATTATGTAGATTTTGCTCCTGATAGAATTGCTTGTCAGGATGCGACTGCACAGATGGCATTGCTTCAATTTATGCAAGCAGGAAAGAAAAAGGTTGCAGTTCCGACTACTGTGCATTGCGATCACTTGATTCAAGCAAAAATTGGTGCTGATGCTGATTTACAAAATGCCATCAATACAAGTAGTGAAGTATTTAATTTTTTGGCATCTGTCTCGAATAAATACGGTATCGGATTTTGGAAGCCGGGAGCTGGAATTATTCATCAGGTAGTATTGGAGAACTATGCGTTCCCTGGAGGAATGATGATCGGAACAGACTCTCATACGGTAAATGCAGGAGGTCTTGGCATGATCGCCATTGGTGTTGGAGGTGCAGATGCCGTAGATGTTATGGCGGGTATGGCATGGGAACTTAAATTTCCAAAATTAATTGGAGTTAAGTTAACAGGAAAATTAAGTGGATGGACTGCTCCTAAAGATGTCATCTTAAAAGTAGCGGGTATTTTAACGGTTAAAGGAGGCACTGGAGCAATTATTGAATATTTCGGAGAAGGAGCCAAAGCAATGTCTGCAACAGGAAAAGGTACCATCTGTAATATGGGTGCAGAAGTAGGTGCAACGACATCTACTTTTGGTTATGACGAATCGATGGAAAGGTATTTAAGAGCCACTGGAAGAAATGAAGTTGCAGATGAAGCCAATAAAATTGCTTCATATTTAACCGGAGATGATGAAGTTTATGCAAACCCTGAGCAATATTTTGATCAAGTCATAGAAATTAATTTGTCTGAACTCAAACCACACATCAATGGTCCATTTACTCCGGATTTAGCGACTCCAGTAGGAGAAATCAGGGAAAAGGCATTAACAAATGGTTGGCCTTTGAATGTAGAATGGGGATTAATTGGTTCTTGTACGAATTCATCTTATGAAGACCTAAGTAGGGCTGCCTCAATTGCAAAACAAGCCGTTGATAAAAAACTAAGAGCTAAAGCTGAATTTGGTATCAACCCGGGCTCAGAGCAGGTTAGATTTACGGCAGAGCGCGATGGGTTATTGGATATTTTTGAAAATTTAAATACAAAGATTTTTACAAATGCTTGTGGGCCTTGCATCGGCCAATGGGATAGAGCAGGCGCTGATAAACAAGAAAAAAACACAATTATCCATTCTTTCAACAGAAATTTTTCTAAGAGAGCAGACGGAAACCCAAATACCCATGCCTTTGTTGCATCTCCTGAAATGGTGGCAGCTGTAGCAATTTCAGGTAGACTCGATTTTAATCCTATTACAGATAAATTGATCAATGCTGATGGTGTAGAGGTAATGTTTGATGAACCTACCGGATTTGAACTTCCTCCAAGAGGTTTTGCGGTAGATGATCCGGGTTATATCGCTCCGGTTGAAGATGGTTCGAAAGTAAGCGTTGTTGTGAAACCTGATTCAAATAGATTACAATTGCTTGAATCTTTTGTGCCAATTGGAGAAAATGTTAAGGGTGCCAAATTATTAATAAAGGCGTTTGGAAAATGTACAACTGATCATATTTCTATGGCTGGACCTTGGTTAAAATATAGAGGTCACTTGGATAATATATCTAACAATTTATTGATAGGTGCCGTAAATGCTTTTAATCATGAAACCAATAAGGTTAAAAATCAGTTAACCGGTGAATACGGAACAGTGCCTGATACGGCAAGAGCCTATAAAGCTGCTGGAGTTCCTTCTTTGGTTTTTGGTGATCATAATTACGGGGAGGGTTCATCACGAGAGCATGCTGCTATGGAACCGCGGCATCTCGGTGTGGCAGCTGTAATAGTAAAGTCTTTTGCTCGAATTCATGAAACAAATTTGAAAAAGCAGGGTATGCTCGGTCTTACTTTTGCTAACGAAAAGGATTATGATCTTATTCAAGAAGATGATACTTTCAATTTTTTAGATCTAAATGAATTTGCACCTAACAAGCCATTAACTTTAGAAATTGTTCATAAAGATGGAAGCAAAGATTTGATCAAATTAAATCATACCTATAATGAAAATCAAATTGAATGGTACAAGGAGGGAAGTGCTCTTAATTTAATAAAGAAAGAGAACGCATCTTTATAGTCAAATTATTTAAAAAGAGCTGCTTAATTGCAGCTCTTTTTTTGTACGTAATTGGCATTTGCTTCTACTAAAATTGAAAAAATATTTTGATACCATAGCTTAAAGGATTTGTTTCTATTTTGGTTTCATTTTTTTTTACAAACCTTATATTTTAAATTTAACGGTAAACCGGAGAGTATCTATTTTTTTCTAAAATAGAGATAGAACCTTGTGGTAGGGTTTTGACGGGAATGACAGAATTAATCACTATTGTCTTATTGATCTCCAAAAAGTTTACTATTTATGGACAATTCTTGGACTATTTGTAATAACAGGAGCTATTATATCACCTATCTTTGTACTTAGAATAGTAGTTCAAAATGACGGTGGAAAGCTATTTTTTCTGGCGATTCTGATATTTGTAGGTTGTTTACGAACAGTTTTTTGGAATCGTGAAGCATTATTTCAAGAATTGTCAAAATATTTTAAACCCAAATAATGAAAGAATTTATCAAAAAGAATTTTTCAAACATTCTCTTCTTCCTTTTCATTATTTTGCTTTTTACTCCTTATGGAATGCCAGTTCGAACATTTTTGATTAAACAAGTAGCTTTTGTCACTACAAGAATCCTACCTCTTGAAAATGATAAAGAGAAACAAGTTGCGTTAAAGAATTATGATTGGTCTCTAAAAAGTTTATCCGGTACAGATTTAGACTTTTCTGAGCTAAGCAACAAAATTATTATTGTCAATTTTTGGGCCACCTGGTGTCCGCCTTGTATTGCTGAAATGCCTAGTTTTCAGAGTTTATATGATCTCTATAAGCAGGATGATGAAGTGTTTTTTCTTTTCGTAACCACAGACAACAGTTCTAAAGTTGAAGCATTTATGCAAAAAAAAGGATACGATTTACCTGTTTATTTCTCTTTAAGTCGGGCACCGATGGAATTGTCGAGTAATTCAATACCTGCAACATATATTATTGATAAACATGGATATGTGGTAGTAGATAAAGTAGGGGCGGTAGATTGGGATAGCGAAAGAATTATTGAACTTATCGATTCATTAAAGTACAAATAAAAAATGCTGCCAAAGCGGCAGCATTTTTTGCTAACTAATGAAAACAATGATTTTTTTAGGAGTCTTTCACCATTTTAAGTGGCAATAAGTATAATTCACCGGTATGGCTCGCTTTGAAGTTCACTTTTTTGTAGTTTAATTTACTTTTTATGAAAGCTTCCGCGTCTGGATTTTCAGAATTCACAGAAATAACGACGATTTCTCTATCACTGTTTATAGTGAAAATAACTTCGGCAGTACATTCGGCTTTATCTGATTCATAAGGACAATTAGGCCCGATCAATTCAACTATATCTGCTCGTAATTGAGAGTTAGGATTTACAGGAGAAATTTCGGCTGCTGATACATTCATGGCAAAAAGCGCCAAGGCGATTACTAATATTTTTACTTTTTTCATGGTAAATAGATTTAGGTTAAACATGTAATAGATTAGACATTTATATAATAAAGGACGCAATAAAGTCTTTTATTGTTACACAAAGAATTGTTAATTGATAATGAATTAAGAGAGATTTAACAAATCTATTACCTGAAATGAATTATATG
>CAZWAN010000130.1:0-4580 GCA_964631875.1 uncultured Flavobacteriaceae bacterium | reverse complement strand
TATATGGTCATGTTTGGGTTTGGTACTGTAACCCTTATGTCTATAGCAGCTTTAATTGGGAATTTTGTAAATATTTCTTTCAGAAATAAAATTCAAAAAGCAATTCCTATATTTGTCGTAATCATTGGCATGCTATTTATTCTTAGAGGCCTCGGATTAGGGATTCCATATATTTCTCCTTCTGATGTTAAGTTGAACGTAGGGAATAACGCAACAGAATGTGTTACAGAAAATAAGAATTAAGTCATGCGCAAAACCCGCAAACTCGATAAGGAAGACTTCGAAAAAGCTAAAACAAAAAAGGACCTACTTAAAATTGTAGCTGAGAAAGATGTTAACATTAGCACTGTATTGGCTACAGTTAACTACGAAACAGAAAAAAGGTTGCTGCAGGCCGAGTTGGTGAAACTACAGAAATGGGTAAAAGAAAATAATAAAAAAGTAGCTATTATTTTTGAAGGTCGGGATGCTGCGGGAAAAGGTGGCAATATTCGAAGGTTTATGGAACATCTAAACCCACGTTTAACTAGGCTTGTAGCGCTTTCGAAGCCAACCACAGTAGAACAAGGACAGTGGTATTTTAGAAGATATATTCAGCATTTGCCAAATCCTGGTGAAATTGTTTTCTTCGACAGGAGCTGGTACAACCGTGCTGTTGTAGAACCTGTTATGGGCTTTTGTAACCATCAGCAATATGAACAATTTATGGCTCAGCTACCTGAATTTGAGCACATGTTATATGAAGATGGAAGTATTATTATAAAATTTTGGTTATCTATTTCTAAAGACGAGCAATTCAGGCGATTTGAAGCAAGGCGCCATAATCCATTAAAAAGATGGAAGTTTAGCGAGGTAGATAAAAAAGGTCAGGATTATTGGGATAAATACACCAAATACAAAGAATTAATGTTTAGTAAAACACATACTTCTTTTAGTCCATGGGTCATTGTAAAAACCAATGATAAACATACTGCTCGACTGGAATCTATGCGCTATGTGCTTTCGCAATTCGAATATGGAGGTAAGGATGAAAGTTTGATTTCACTTTATCCAGACCCCAATGTAATCAACCGTTATTTCCGTTCAATCTCTAAATACGATTAAAATGAGTAAAATTGAATTAACCGAACAGGAAGTTAAAATATTGAATGGTAAAAAGGCAATGATTTCACTATTAATGAATAAGGATCCTTTGAACTATCGCAAAGCTATTCGTTATAGAAAATACAGTAATAAATTAAAGAAATTACAGGTCGAACTCATCAAATTGCATGAGCATATCATTGCTCAAAAATTAAGGGTTGTGGTCATATTTGAAGGGCGTGATGCGGCTGGAAAAGGAGGTGCCATCAGAAGGATAACCGAACGAATAAATCCTCGCTTTTTTAGAATTGTGGCCTTACCAAAACCCACTGAAGAAGAACAAACACAATGGTATTTTAGACGTTATGTGAACAAATTCCCCAGTGCAGGTCAAATTGTTTTTTTTGACAGAAGTTGGTATAATCGAGCCATTGTTGAACCTGTCAATGGTTTTTGTACTGAAAAAGATTACGAGATCTTTATGAATCAAGTTAATGAATTTGAAAGAATGATCACGGAATCTGGCATTATTCTGGTAAAAATCTATATGTCTATTTCTAAAAATGAACAAGAGAGACGTTTTGAAGACATCAAAAGTAATCCTTTAAAGCAATGGAAATACAGTGCAGTAGATGCAAAAGCCCAAGAGTTATGGGATCAATATACATACTATAAAAATAAAATGTTTGAAAATACTAAATCAGGAATTCCTTTCAAAGTGATACGTGGAAACCGCAAAGAGAATGCTCGGATTAAAGTAATAGAATACCTCTTAAAAACTATTCCATACGATAAAGATCGTGTGGTTTAGGCTTTATTTTTAGGCTTATATAAAAACATAAAGTAAAAACCCGAAAGAATTAAGGGGATGCTCAATAACTGACCTGTATTAAGCTCCCATCCTGCTCTTTCTCCCACTTGTGCTTCTTTAAAGAATTCAGCAATAAATCTCACTGACCACAATAAAACCATAAATAAGCCAAAAATATAACCCAATTTATCCTTCTTATCTGTTTTCCAATAAACAAACCATAAGATTAGGAATGTAACCAGGTAACCAAAAGCCTCATACAATTGAGTAGGGTGTCTTGGGAAATCCTCACCAAGTTGTTTAAAAATAAACCCGAAATCAGAATTAGTGGGTTTACCTATAATTTCCGAATTAATCAAATTTCCCAGTCTCACGAAAATACCACCAAAAGCTACTGGTATGACAACTCTGTCTAAAATCCATAAAACAGGTTTGTGCAATACTCTTTTACTATACAAGATCATGGCGATGATAATTCCTATTGCAGCTCCATGACTGGCAAGTCCTTGATATCCCGTAAATTCAAATGGATTTAAACGAAAAGGAAGAAGTACTTCCAGAGGATGTTTAATCAAAAAATCAAAATCGTAAAACAAGAAATGGCCTAACCGAGCACCTACAAGAGTCGCAATAACAGTATAGACAAATAGCGAATCTAATTTATCCAGACTTACATTCTCATTTTTGTAAATTTTCTTCATTATTTGAAGTCCAACTACAAAAGCAATGACAAACATTAAACTGTAATAACGAACAGAAAAACTACCTATTCTGAAAATTTCGATATTGGGATCCCAAATTATACTTAAAAAATGCATAGAAAAGATTAAGGCTGTAAATATAAGTTTAGATCGTTACAAAGAAAAATAATTCAGTTAATTTTAAAATGATGCTCCCAATCAAAAAAAACTCCCATAAAATGAGAGTTTTTCAATGAGAGTTTCAATAAACTAAAACTGCATAGGAACTTCGATGAATAATATTTCAGATGTTTTTTTCGCCTCAATGACAAAGTCTTTGGCATTCGTAATTCCCGCGGCATCTCTTCTGTTCAATAGCTCATTGTCCAATTTTAAAGATCCGTCAATCAACATAAGATACACACCGTGATCATTGGAGCTGGGCATATAAGTAAATTTGTTTCCCTGTTCTAAATCAATTCTTGAAATGATTGCATCCTGATGAATTTTTAGAACACTTTGTTCTTCTACAAACTCCTTATTTTCGTAAGAAACAACCAGTTTCTGTAGTTTATTTAATCTATCGATCTTCTTAAATTCAATTTGGCCATAACTTGGTTGAACATTTTCTTTATTTGGTATAATCCAAATTTGGAAAAGGCTTAAAAAGTTTTCAGGGCTGCCATTTTTCTCAGAATGAACCACTCCGGTTCCCGCACTCATGACCTGAACTTCTCCCGGTTTTAATTCAATCCATTGATCAGACATATTATCCTTATGTTTTAAGGAGCCTTCCAAGGGAATCGTAATGATTTCCATATTATTATGCGGATGCATTCCAAATCCGGCACCTCCCTGAATAATGTCATCATTCAAAACTCTTAATGCCCCGAAATTTACTTTATTCGGATTGTAATAATTGGCAAAACTAAAAGAATAATTTGCCTGTAGCCAATCATAATTTGCATAGCCTCGTTCTGAGGCTGGATATATTTTTACGTTCATCATTTTATTTTGTTAATTTAATAAGTAACTCATTTAATACTTTTAGTTCATTCTCATTCAGTTTATTCATTACTTGAACATAATCTTCTATAGATATTTTATCCAATAATATTAGACCCTTTTGGGTTATTTTTACGAAAACAACCCTGCGATCATGTTCACTTCTTTCCCTTTCAATGAGATTCTTTTCACATAGCTTATCCATCAATCTTGTGGAATTTGGAGAATTTTCAATCATGCGTTCCCTTACTTCGTTAATCTTGATTGTCTTTTTTGCACCCCTCAAAATCCTCAAAATATTATATTGTTGAATAGAAATTTCAAAAGGTTTAAGTAACTCATTTCCAACCTTTTCTAACCAGTTGGCCGTGTATTTTAAATTGAGTAGTGCACGTGTGCTTTCATTTGGGAAATTCGAGTTGTTTTCAAAAATACTAGTTGCCATTATATTTTAGAATTGAAATTGTTAAGTAAAGTAGTAACCTCTGATTTCAGATCTGAATTCACAATCTCACCATTTCTGAAATTCTCATTATAACTGGGAAAAGGCATTGAACCGATTATATTTCCTCCATTTCTTGGAAATCTACTTTTGGCTATTTCCAAAACGGATTGCCCTCCCCTTGCACCAGGTGAGGTACTTAAAAGTAACATTGGTTTTTGCTTCCAAACCTCACTATCAATTCTCGATAACCAATCAAACATATTTTTAAAAACAGCTGAGTAGGCTCCGTTATGCTCTGCTAAGACAATGATTAAACCGTCTGCCTGAGTTATTTTATTGTTCAACTTTATAGCATTGTCGGGGAATCCGAACTCTTTTTCTTTATCAACCGAAAATAAGGGTAATTGGTAATCGTTTAAATCGATATTTTCAACGTTACAATTATTCATCATTTTACCTAAATAAATGGCCAAACTTCTACTAATCGAATTCTTACTATTACTCCCTCCAAAGGTTAAAATGTTTTTCATTTGATAATATTTTTTTAGACTAACAC
>CAZWAN010000129.1:0-4690 GCA_964631875.1 uncultured Flavobacteriaceae bacterium | reverse complement strand
CCTTTCTCTAAGTGATAAACAACCAGCTCATCACCTTTTTTTTCTTGTCTTATGATCTTAACTGCACCCTATAGAATAAGTGGTATATGGGTCATTTTTACACCCACATCAACCATGATGTCACCACTTTTGAATTTATCGATAAAGCCAACCTGAATAATTTCATCTATTAATTCTTTTTCAAAGATGCCAGAAAAGTATTCGTCCAATTTCTCTCTTATAACCAGTTCTTGTGTAGTCATTTCATTTATTTAGGATCGTAAAGTTAAGTAAAAGAATAAAAAAACTCTCTAAAATATCTTAGAGAGTTTTCCAATCGACGTGACTACTAAGTCAATCTTATCGACGCATCAAAATTTGACTTGGATTTGCGCTAAGAACCTGTCATTATCTTGGTTAATATAGGTTTCTATATTTGCTTGGTAATTTAATTGTACCCTGATGTAGTCGTTAAAGAAGTAGTTTAAACCTATTGTCATTCTTTCTGTGTAACCGATCTCTTTCACTTCATGACTTGGATCAAAGAATTCATATTTGAACACAGGTTGAAAACCTCCTTTCAAGTCATACCAGATCATGCCATATGCACCGTCTCTTTTTTCGCCTAATTCAACAGGTTCTGATCCACAACCACCCCCTGCAGCGCGATTGTAATCTCCTTCGTCGTAAATATATTCACCCTGGATGTGCCAGTTTCCAAAATTGAATAATACTTCACCACCATACGTAGTTCTGGTATCCTCATCATTATTTGGATATCCATGTCTGAAACTACCGCCAATTTGCATGAATTGGAATGGTTTATAGGTAACGCGTGCCACGATGTCTTTTTTTGCGTTATTATCCTTCACCAATAAACCTCTACCATTCATCAATGCAACCCAATAATTTAATCTGTTATATTGGTTTCCTCCCAAGACCATAATTCCATAATCACGTTGGGGGGCTACCAATTGATCAACAACAATAGATCGATCAATGGTAGTCAACGCGAAACAAGGGGTATAAAGTTCCAAACTGAAAGGTTGTTTGTATGATCCCATAGCAATTCTCGCCCAGTTATACTTTTCCCAGGCTACAAAGGCATCCATCAGGTAAGCATTTCCTTCTCCACCAATAAAAGGACTCGTTTCGAGCATCATGTAATAGGAGAAATCATTGAGAACTTTTCCTCTCACTCCAATCCGAGCTCTTCTAAATCCGAAGTTGTTTACTGAGGGATCTGAAAAAGTATAGTCATACTCAGGCTGGATATATCCAAATATTTTTATGGCTTTCGTTGCAGTGGTATCACTGCTGGCGCCCGGCATATCTGCATCACAGCCTTGTGCATATACATTCCCCATTTGCAATGTAAAAATTGCAATTATCATTAAAACTATTTTTTTCATAACTACTTAGTTTACTAATGGTAAGTTTTTAGGAACTGATTCTGACCATTTGTTAGATGTCCATGCAGGATTGCTGTTATACAAACCATTCATTCCAAATGTCAAGCTATATGCGTCATAACCTAAAACTCTTAAACAAGCAGTTAGAACAGCAGAGGTTTGTCCGGTGTAGCAATAAGTTGCAATTTTTGCATTTGCATCCGGATCAAAAGCTAGATAGGAATTGTCGGCTAGAACCCATGGCAATATTTTGTTTGCATTAGCTATATGGCCAAAGCCATTATAATCAGCATCACTAAAATAATTATTGATAAAGTAGTTGCTTGGCGCATTTAAAACGTCTGTCCCTTTTACGGTTTTAAATCCTTCACTGACAACTTGTTCTACCCGTGCTTTTAAAATGGCTGAACCGTCTTGAGAGAAACTATTAATTGTAGGATCTTTATACACCTGATTTGCCGGTGCGGCGCTATAAGACCAATTTGAGTGGCCGGCGGCTTCATTTCCTATATTGTTATTCCAAGATCCTGCTGTGGATGAATTCCAACCGGACATACCCCATTTTAGAGCCTGGGCTTCGCTGTAACCATATAATCTGAGTAATGCGGTTCCATAGCAAGCCGTTTGTCCGGTGTAACAGATCATCAAAATAGGTTTTCCGTTAGAATTAGCGGCTTCAGTAAGAATATTAGCGAATGCGACATTTTTTGCTCCTTCAATATGTCCTTTGGCATAGTCTGCAGCACTTCTGATATCCATCATATAATATTTAGCCAAGAATGAGGCCAGATCGGCATCTGCTGGAGGTGCGGCGACGAATTTTGCTCCACTCGGACTTGTGAGGATTTTGTCGATATCTAAATTATTAGATACCATATAATCTTTCATCAAACTAAAGGCCGGTGTTGCTATTTCCTCGCCGGGATCATCTCCTCTGTCGCAAGACTGTAAGAATAGGGCAGGGACAAAGAGTAATAAATAAACTATATAAAATACTTTTTTCATAATATTGAGTTTTTAATTTTTCTAATTCATACGCTTATTCCACAACAGGGAACATATTTATTTCTTTAGGGGTAAAGGCATCTAAACCTTTTTTGCTCATTTCTTTGTTCATGAAACCATTCATACCATAAGCTAAATTTGAAGCATCATAACCGATTAGGTTTAAATAGGCCGTAACTGCGGCGGCGGTTTGACCATTTTCATCATATACTACAATCTTTTTATTGGTAGGTAAAGAGGTTAAATCGGAAGTAGAGGATAAAGAGCCAAACGGTTCGTATTGATATGCCCCTTTTATATGACCTAGTTCATAATTTTTTGCCGAGCTATAATTCAAAATGAAATATTGATCAGGATTAGCAAAAACATCCGCTGCATTAATCGCAAAGTCTTTATATGGTTTTTCAAAAGCAATATTAAGACGATCTTTTAGGATTTCCTCCGGGTTGCTTTTTCCCGTTGCTAAACTAGGTAAGGTTCCCAAGGCAGGTTTTGCGTTTACAGTGGTTTCTAAATTTCCATCATGTGCATCTGAGATGTTTTTTAGCCATGAATTCTCGGCAAAATCTTGTCTCCATGAACTCATACCCCATTTCATGGAATAGGTATTTTCGTATCCGGCTAACCTTAAAAAACTACTGTAGTAGGCTGCTGATTGGCCAGAATAACAGATCAGAACGATTTTGTCAAAATCACTCGGATTGATTTCGTTTTGGAAGTATTTTAGCAGGTCATTTGCCAAAACATTGTTGGCGCCTTTAATGTGCCCATAAGAAAACCAACTATCACTTCTGATATCGATGAGATGATACTTCGTATTTTTCATATTCTTTTTTACTTCATCAGCTGAAATAATCAACTCGGAAGCGGAAGAATTGATGAAATTTCCATGCGATTCTAAAAAATGAATTAGTTGCTCGGTTTCAGAATTAATATTCGAATCCGGAGGTTCGGGTAACTCACTAAAACTTGAGGTTAAAATCGCAAGTGGGAAAAAGAATAGAACTGTGTATAAAAATATATTTTTCATAGTATAACTGTTTAAAAAACAACAATTTGAGATTTAATATTGACGTAAAATTATATTGGGAAGAAGTGCTTTTTTATGATTTTTATCAACTTTGGCTAATATGTTTTTGTTCTATTGAGTAACATATTTTACACCGAAAAGTAACTTTTGTTACATCAAATTAATTTTGTAACTTACAGATATACAGAGATATACAATTTGATTAAAAATTGGATTGCTTTTTGGGAAGTGTTTTTAACTCTTTTGAAACGAGAGATTGATTAGCGCCCTAAAATTTTTTGAAAATAGTCGAAGAAAATTCAACTTAATTCTTCTTGTTTCGTTGTTTAATAGACAGAGTTTTTATTATTTTCGCCTTGATCTAAAACGAGGAATGTCAAATCTAGAACCACTTTTAAAAAATTTTCTGAGTACGATTGAGCTAACGGAAGAAGAAATTGTACTGATAAACGAGCGCACATCAATAAGAAAATATTTGAAAGGCCAGTATATTGTTCAACAAGGAGATTTTTGTAATACCACAAATTTTATCCTATCCGGTTGTACAAAAACCTTTGTTATTGATGAAGAGGGCCAGGAACATATCATTATGTTTTCCATTGAAAACTGGTGGACATCTGACTTGGGAAGTTTTGTTTCCAGAAATCGGGCTGATTATCATATACAATGTATGGAACCTACAGAAGTGGTTCAATTTACCTATGAAAATCTCCAAGCATTGTATGTAGAAGTTCCTAAACTCAACATTTTCTTCAGAATTCTATTAGAGAAGGCACTCGTGGCTGCGCAAAAAAGAATTATTCGAAATTTCAGTCTTACAGCAAAAGACAGATATTTAGCTTTTAAAGCCCTATACCCTGAAATTGACAGTAGAATACCTCAATACATGATTGCTTCCTATCTCGGAATTACCAAGGAGTTTCTCAGTAAAATCAAAAGCCAGCTTATTTTAGAGCAATAATGTTAAACTAGTTTAATATTATTTTATAATCTACTTCATTTTAAAAAGACAACTTCTGCCTCATCTTTGCAAGATCAGAAATGGAAGAAATGTATTGTACTCTAATAGAAAAAGTAAGCGACCTGAATGATATGGTCATTCAGGGAAAAGTGTTAGAAGCTTTTGATACTTATTACCACGATGAGGTATGCATTGTATTACATCAAAATGAGATCATCGAGGGTAAAAGGGAAAATAGAGTATTGAAAGAGCAATTCTTAAAAAGTATTTTGGATTGGCATAGTGCGCAACCGATGAAAGTTT
>CAZWAN010000128.1:0-4704 GCA_964631875.1 uncultured Flavobacteriaceae bacterium | reverse complement strand
GGATTGATGTTTGTTTTCAAAAACTGGATGGGTAGCTCAATGACATTTTTGTTGGCCTTTGCCCTTTCCATTTTGGAATTGTTGGTTGCCGCATTACAGGCATATATTTTTACCATGCTTTCTGCTTTATATTTTGGTTTTGCTGTTGAAGAACACGACCATGAACACGCAGAGGGTCATTAATTTGAATGTTTAATATTTAATACATATAATTATGGAGATTCCAGCTATTGTTGGTGCAGGTTTAATCGTTATTGGTGCCGGATTAGGTATCGGTAGAATTGGTGGTTCAGCAATGGATGCCATTGCTCGTCAGCCAGAAGCATCAGGTAAAATTCAAACAGCTATGTTGATTGCAGCAGCGCTTATTGAAGGTATTGGTTTCGCTGCTTTATTTGCAGTGTAACAAAAATTCCCAACAGCTATAACGGTTGGTTATAGCTGTTGTTTTTAACAAAACTAATTTATTACGTCAATATATTATGGAAAAATTAATCAACGACTTTTCATTCGGACTATTCTTTTGGCAGATCATCCTTTTTGTTTTATTGGTATGGTTACTCAATAAGTTTGCATGGAAACCCATTTTGAATGCAGTAAATTCGAGAGAAGAAGGGATCAAAAAAGCTTTAGAAGAAGCTGATAAAGCTCGTCAGGAAATGGCTGAATTAAATGCCAGTAACGAAAAGATCTTAAAAGAAGCTCGTGCAGAAAGAGAAAAAATGCTAAAGGAAGCAAGAGAAATCAAAGATTCTATGATTACTGAGGCAAAAGATGAAGCAAAAGTTCAGGCCAATAAAATTATCGACCAAGCCAAAGTAACGATCGAAAATGAGAAATTATCGGCAATTACAGAACTTCGAAATCAGGTAGCCGAATTGTCGATTGGTATTGCTGAAAAATTGATCAAAGAAGAATTATCGAATAAAGACAAACAGGTCAAACTGATCGAAAAAATGTTGGACGAAGCGCCTTTAAATTAATCAGATGAAAGGAACGAGAGCTGCATTGAGGTATGCAAAAGCTACCCTAAACTTAGCAAAAGAAAGAGGTGTTGCTGAGAATGTCTATAACGATATGTTGTTGATCGATCAGACCATCGAAGAGAATAAAGAACTTGAGAATTTAATCGTTAGTCCTATTGTCAAATCATCGGTTAAAAGTAAAATTTTAAAAGAAGTATTTGAGAAAAATACAGATTCACTCACAATGGATTTGATTCAATTATTGATAAACAATAATAGGATTAATATATTGGGACTTGTGGCAAAAGAATTTCTGATCATCTATGATTTTATGAAAGGTTCGGAGGTTGCTCAAGTAACAACGGCTTTTCCAATTACAAAAGAGCTTGAATCGAAGATCTTAAAAAAAGTAAAAACAATTACAGGAACGGATATTTCGATAGAAAACAAAATTGACCCGGATGTTTTGGGTGGATTTATTTTACGTGTTGGTGATAAACAATACGATTCTAGTGTAAAAGGTATCTTGAATAATTTACTCGATAAATTTGAGGATAACCAATACGTTCCAAAATTTTAATAAAAGAAATAAACAATAAAAATGGCAACAATAAAACCAGCTGAAGTATCAGCAATCTTAAAAGAACAACTGATTGGATTTAAGGGAGAAGCTTCTTTGGATGAAGTAGGAACTGTATTACAAATTGGAGATGGTATTGCTCGTGTATTCGGACTTGCCAATGTTCAATATGGTGAATTAGTTCTTTTTGAAGGAGGATTAGAAGGTATTGTTTTGAACCTTGAAGAAGATAATGTTGGTGTTGTATTGTTAGGTGAATCAACTAAAATTAAAGAAGGTGCTACGGTTAAAAGAACAAACCGTATTGCTTCTATCAATGTTGGTGATGGAATTCTAGGTCGCGTTGTAAACACACTTGGACAACCCATTGATGGTAAAGGTCCAATAGAAGGCGAATTGTTCGAAATGCCACTTGAGCGAAAAGCACCAGGGGTTATCTTCCGTCAACCTGTAACTGAGCCTCTTCAGACAGGTATCAAAGCTATCGATGCGATGATTCCAATTGGTAGAGGACAACGTGAGTTGATCATTGGCGACCGTCAGACCGGAAAAACTACTGTTGCTATAGATACTATCATCAACCAAAAAGAATTTTATGATGCAGGTGAACCTGTTTATTGTATCTATGTTGCCATAGGTCAAAAAGGTTCCACCATAGCAAACATTGCCGCTACTTTGGAAGAAAAGGGTGCGCTTGCTTATACGACCATTGTTGCTGCCAACGCTTCCGATGCTGCTCCTATGCAGTTCTATGCGCCGTTTGCCGGAGCCTCTATCGGAGAATATTTTAGAGATACGGGTAGACCCGCATTGATTATTTATGATGACCTTTCTAAACAAGCGGTCGCTTACCGTGAGGTCTCTTTGTTACTTCGTCGTCCACCGGGGCGTGAAGCTTATCCGGGAGACGTTTTCTATTTGCACTCAAGATTATTAGAAAGAGCTGCAAAAATAATTGGTGATGACTCGATAGCTCAAAAAATGAATGATGTCCCAGCCTCTTTAAAAGGAAAAATTAAAGGAGGGGGTTCATTAACTGCCCTTCCAATTATCGAGACTCAAGCGGGTGACGTTTCAGCTTATATTCCAACTAACGTAATTTCGATTACTGACGGACAGATCTTCTTGGAATCAGATTTGTTTAATGCGGGTGTTCGGCCAGCAATTAACGTTGGTATTTCTGTTTCGCGTGTTGGAGGTAATGCTCAGATAAAATCGATGAAGAAAGTTGCCGGTACATTAAAACTAGATCAGGCTCAGTTCCGTGAATTAGAGGCGTTTGCAAAATTTGGTTCAGATCTTGATGCAGCTACTTTAGGTGTAATCGAAAAAGGTAGAAGAAATGTTGAAATCTTGAAGCAAGCACAAAACGACCCATTTACGGTGGAAGATCAGATTGCAATTATCTATGCCGGTTCTAAAAATTTATTGAAATCAGTTCCTGTAGAAAAAGTGAAAGAATTTGAAAAATCATTCTTGTCTTTTTTAAGAAAAAAGCATGCTAATGTTTTATCTACTTTAAAATCCGGTAAATTGACGGATGAAGTAACTGAAACCATTGAAAAAGTAGCTTTAGAAATAGCAGGGACTTATAATTAATTCAAGCATTACGACACATTGCAAAATGTGTTTTGTTAACTGATCATATGGCAAACTTAAAAGAAATACGGAACAGAATTTCATCCATAGGTTCAACGATGCAAATTACCAGTGCCATGAAGATGGTTTCTGCCGCAAAGTTGAAAAAGGCACAGGATGCAATTATTCAAATGAGGCCCTATTCCAATAAATTGACAGAACTTTTGCAAAACTTGAGTGCCACACTGGAGGTTGAAGACGGTGGTGCATTTACGCAGCAAAAGGAAGTTAAAAAAGTCTTGATCGTTGCGATCACCTCAAATAGAGGTTTATGCGGTGGTTTTAATTCGGCCATCATCAAGCATGTAAAAATGGTTTGTGAAACCAAATATGCCGGTAAAGATGTGAGTATTTTGACAATTGGAAAGAAAGGACATGACATCTTATCGAAAACGAATAAAATCTACGATAATCAAAGTGGTCTTTTTGATGAGCTGAACTTTGAAAATTCTGCGCTTATTGCAGAAAACCTAATGGATATCTTTTTAAAAGGATCTTTTGATAAGATCGAATTAGTTTATAACAGGTTTAAAAATGCGGCAACGCAAATTGTAACCGAAGAACAATTCTTACCTATTTTACCTCCCGAAAAAGAAGGTAATACCAGCGTAGACTATATTTTTGAACCTTCAAAAAAAGAAATCGTTTTAGGTATTATTCCAAAGTCTTTAAAGACTCAGTTGTACAAAGCTATTAGAGATTCATTTGCTGCTGAACACGGTGCTCGTATGACGGCCATGCACAAGGCTACGGATAATGCTAAAGACCTTAGAAATGAATTACTTCTTCAATACAACAAAGCCCGTCAGGCTGCCATTACAAACGAGATCTTAGAGATCGTTGGTGGTGCAGAAGCACTGAAAGGGTAATTTTATAAAAAAATCAAAATTGAAAACTCCAGGGTCAAAACCTTGGAGTTTTTTTTGTGCCAATGATTTGTTTATCGAGAAATTCCTTCAACTCAACGAAATTCTTTTTCTAAATTTTGAATTCTCCCTTCCTTTGGATCAATATTATCTAAAATCTCTAAAAAATGAAAAAAAATTCTTTTACAACCACGACAATCAAGCTGGTCTTTTTACTTCTGGCATTAACTTCGGTAAGTTGTTCAGATGACGACGATGATAAAAAAATGGATGAAACCCTTTTGGAAACTTTAGACAATACCAAGTGGGTCTTTGATGGGATCGGATTTCCGGCCATTTATTTAAGATTTAATGATTCCAACACCGATTATTTGGAACTGTGGGCTGCATTGGCTGAAGATGAATGCTATATCTACGGCAATTCATCAGACGATAATTCTTTAACCATAGTTGAAAATTCAAAATCAAAACTGGTCATAAAAGCCACAGAATCTTCAGATTATTATTCCATTATCACGATCACAATTGTTGGTGAAAAACTCAATTTTAAACAAGATTATTATGTGGAAGGTAACTTGGACGATACAGATGTATTAATTTTTAATAAAACCAGTGCGAATTTGAACGATCTGGACATTTGTGATTTTGGTTTTAA
>CAZWAN010000127.1:0-4830 GCA_964631875.1 uncultured Flavobacteriaceae bacterium | reverse complement strand
CTAAAATATGCCATTGGAGAAATTGTACTTGTGGTCATTGGGATTTTGATTGCGCTTCAAATCAATAATTGGAATGAACAGAGAAAACAAAATCAAATAGAACTGACCATATTGAAAGAGATCAAAAACGACCTATTGTTTTCGTCCAAAGAAATTGATACAATCATTAAATACAATCAGAGTTATCTGAATGATTATAAACACATAAAAACTTTTATTGATGAGGGTGAACCCTACGACCTCAGTCTTGATTTGGCTTTTTCTTCGCTGGATATCTGGGAAGATCCTTACTTGCCTAATATGGGCTATGAGTCTCTGAAGACCAAAGGGATAGACTTGATCAAAAATGATAGTTTAAAACGTCATATTGTTAAAATTTATGATTTTGGGATCAATGGACAAATAAAGAACGTTAAAGATTGGGAATGGTCGTTTAATCAGAACACAACTCAAAAGTATATGGTAAAACATATAAGAAGAGACATTAATGAAGACTTGGCAAGACCCATCGATTTTGAGAAATTAAAAAAAGATGAAGAATTTAGGAACTTCTTAAATATTTTAATACTTGTTAGGATAAGTAACATAGAAGTCAGCCGTGAAGTTAATGAGTCGATCAAAAACCTTATAGAACATATTGAGACAGAAATTAACTCCAGATCTTAAACTCTTTTGTGCCAAAAGTTCAACAAGACTTTGTCAAGATTTATAAGGCACAATTTTTTGTAAAATCACCCGAAATTAGAGGCACCGAATCTTCTATTTGTTAAAGTATTTTTCAAACTGAAAATAAATGCTAATTTAACCTGTAACTTAATCATTTACAAAACCTGGATAAACAATCAAAATCAACACAAATGAAACAAATAATCTTTTTATTCGGACTACTATTTTCCATAGGATGTTTTGCGCAACAATCCGGTAGGGACCTTAAAATTGTTATCTTTTCGGGTAGTGGTTATGAATTGGGGATGCAACATGGCAAAGAACTAAAGAAAGAAATTGGGGAAATAATAAGTGCATGGAAAACAAATACTTCAAAATCCTTAGGTAAGGATGCCGATTTAATACTTCAAGATTTTTTTGAATATGCCGATTTTAATGAAGCCATCAAAAAATGGACTCCGGAACTTTATGAAGAAGTGAGGGGAATAGCAGAAGGATCGGGCAGGAAATTGAATGACATACTTGTTCTAAACCTCATGGATGAGTTTTGGGTATATGTAAACAACTTAAACAATCATCATTGCAGCGGACTTGGAGTTCCGTCAAAAAATGGTAATCCGGGATACATTTCTCAAAACATGGATCTTGAAAATTATACTGATGGTTTTCAGGTTCTTATGAGATTAAACCGAACAGATGATCGCCCGGAACAATTAATTCTTACTCACCCCGGCTTAATAGCACTGAATGGATTAAACGAAATGGGTATTGGCGCATGCATGAACACACTTATGCAGTTAAAAGCATCAGCAAAAGGCTTACCCGTAGCCTTTATTGTAAGACGAATACTCAATTCTACAGAGAAAGAGGACCTGCTTAATTTTATTCAAACCGTACCCCATGCTTCAGGCCAAAATTATATTTTGGGAATAAGAGACGAAGTATTTGATTTTGAAGCCTCTGCTAATAAAGTGGTCAGGTATAACCCCATGAACGAAAATGGAACTGTTTATCATACCAATCATCCCGTTGTGAATGATGATGTAAAACCATGGTTTGAGGCATACAATCCCAATGTAAAGGAAGATTTATTACCCCTTAGTTCTAATAGTTATCTCAGATTTAAAGCAGTTGAAGATAGAATGAAATCAAATTTAGAAATTGGAGACGTTTTGATAAAAGAAGCTTTACGCTCAAAAGATAATGATGATAACCCTGTTTGTAGAGCGAATAATAGAGATGGCCGCGGATTTACTTTTGCATCTACTATTATGACCCTTACAGGTGAGCCAAATATTCAAATTCTTGCCGGTCCACCCGATGAGAGTGATTATGTTAGGGTAGACTTTTCAAAACAATAAATACTCAGGCCGACACATGTTTTTAGAATAGCTGAAATACAAAGTGCTTCCGATAAATTCGATCTAATCAAAATCTATGAAAACTACATTAATAACCAGATGGTTATTCTTCTTCATATCAGGATTATTATTTTTTCAGTGTAAGAAAGAATTACCAACCACCCTTCTTATTAAAAATGCAACGATCATTGACGGAACGGGTTCAAATCGTTTTAGGGGTTCCGTTCGGATAGAGGGTCATACCATAAAGGCAATTGGAGACTTGAAACCACTAAAAACAGATTCGGTCATTGATGCGAATGGATTAGTACTAAGTCCGGGTTTTATTGACACGCACAGCCATCATGCGGGTGATACCCTAAGAACTATGGAAGCTGCCATGAGTCAAGGAATAACTACCATAATCATTGGTCAGGATGGATTTTCCAATCTAAGTTTAAAAAAATTCAAAGATTCGATCCTTAAAGAACCCTGGTCAATAAATGTAGGAAGTTATACGGGTCATAATACCCTTAGGGAAGAAGTAATGGGTGAGAATTTTAAAAATGAAGCCACGAAAGCTCAAATTGAGCAAATGAAGGCGTTGCTTGAAGAGGATATGCAAAATGGGAGTTTGGGTTTAAGTACGGGCCTGGAGTATGATCCGGGCATTTATTCAAATACTTTTGAAGTAATTGAACTCGCTAAAGTAGCATCAAAATACGGGGGAAGATACATAAGTCATATGAGAAGTGAGGACATTGATCTGATCAAAAGTATTGACGAAATTATCCAAGTTGGTAAAGACGCTCAAATTCCTGTTCAAATTTCACATTTTAAACTTGCGTTAAAAGGACTTTGGGGAAAAGCTCCCGAAATTTTAAAAAAATTGGATAGTGCTAGATCAAAAGGAATTAATATCACTGCCGATATCTATCCATATCAGTATTGGCAATCTACCATGACTGTGCTGTTTCCAAAAAGAGATTTTGAAAATCGAGAAACTGCTGAATTTGCATTGACTGAATTAACCACCCCCGAAGGTATGATCATCAGTTATTTTAACGCAAAACCTGAATATGAAAATGTAACATTAGATGAAATAGCAAAACTCCGTAAGGAAGATCCTGTAACAACTTATCTTGAACTCATAAAAATGTCCCGGAAAATACCGGGAGAATCCATTATTGCTAAATCGATGGATATGGAAGATATGAAAGCAATAATGAATTGGCCCTTTACCAATTTATGTTCAGATGGTGGTCCTACAGGACACCCAAGAGGATGGGGAGCCTATCCTAAGTATTTACGCATGGATACCGGGCAATCTCTTGAAACTAAAATCAACAAAATGACTTTACAGGCAGCAGAGAACTTAAATTTAAATAAGATTGGAGAAATTAAAGAGGGTAATTATGCCGATCTGGTTTTATTCGATCCTAATACGATAAAAGATAAAGCCACTTTTGAAAATAGTACCTTAAAATCTGAAGGAATTGATTTGGTTATTGTATCGGGTAAGATTGTATATGCTGATCAAATGCCTAAAATGGTGTACTCAGGCAGAATTGTAAATAAAAATAATTAAAGGAATACTAACCATGGCTATTTGCTTTCATTGGTATTTCATTGTATCTGATCAAGTTTATGCCCATTCACTGATAATGGTGTGAGCTTGTCTTAAATTGTGAAATGCGGTGCATATCCGGACCATTGCCATGGCCAAATGATGCGATAGAATTACGTCAACTCATGGAAATAAGAAAAATAATAACCGGCGAATTACAATTTGATTGTAGGGTTTCAGGAAACGAAGAAAATGAATTGGTCATCTTTCTTCACGGTTTTCCTGAAACTTCATTCATGTGGATTAATTTGATGAAAAAATTAGCCGCCTTGGGATATTTTTGTGTAGCACCTGATATGCGTGGGTATAGCGAAAATGCTTGTCCCAAAGGAGTTGAGTATTATCATCTAAAAAAATTAAGTGATGATATTTTAAACATCGCACATGCAATGAACAGGAATCAATTCCATCTTGTAGGACATGATTGGGGTGCCGGAATAGGTTGGAATATTGTTTATCAATATCCCGAAAAAATAAAAAGCTGGACCGCTTTATCGGTTCCACACCCCAAAGCTTTTAGTAAAGCGATTAAAACGGATAAGGAACAAGGAAAAAAAAGTCGTTATATAGGTTGGTTCTTAATTCCTGTGATTCCCGAAATCATGTTGCGAAAAAATGATTTCGAAAAATTAAGAAAATTATGGAAGAACAGCTCACCCAAAGAATTGGATAATTATCTGACCGTTTTTCGCAGAAAACATACTTTAACCGCTGCACTCAATTATTACAGGGCAAATTTTAAGAGAGGTAAATCGCAAACGGTTGGCGATATTACCGTGCCTACTTTGTTTATTTGGGGTAAAAAGGATTTGGCAGTAGGTAGGGTAGCAGCCGAAAATAATAGCAGTTATATGAAAGGTGATTATGATTTTCTGGAATTAGATGCCGGACACTGGCTAATTCAGACCAATGATACTGAGGTAGAAACCGCTATTACTAAACACTTGAATAAGTACAAGATTTAATAACCATACTAAAAACATATTGTCTTACTCATCCATTGGCCATACCCAATGCCAACTAAAAAATTCATGAGAAAATCCTTGGCTTGGAATACCGCTTTTGGAATTTCTTATATTTAAGATTTAAATCATGATCAAATTTTTTCGACGAATCCGTTACGACCTTATGGAAAAAAATAGAACAGGTAAATACCTAAAATATGCCATTGGAGAAATTGTACTCGTGGTCATTGGG
>CAZWAN010000126.1:0-4840 GCA_964631875.1 uncultured Flavobacteriaceae bacterium | reverse complement strand
TCACCTCACCATTCCTATATTTATCATCAATCATTTTAGGCATACCCTTTTGTGTATAATTATATCTAATCATATAAATGATTGCATCGGAGTATTTAAATAGCTCCAAAGCATCAGCAACCAAACCTACAGGTGGAGTATCGATGATGATATAGTCATAATCTTCTTTCAACTTTTCAAATAGCAAATCGGCAGATTTACTTAAAATTAACTCAGATGGATTTGGTGGAATTGGCCCTGAAGTAATAAAATCTAAATTTTCAATTTTAGATTGAGAAATGATATCGTCTATGGTGCGCTCTCCAATTAAATAATTTACGATACCCCAATCATTTGAATGATTGAACTCTTTATGCATTTGAGGTTTTCTTAAATCGAATCCGATTAAAACCGTCTTTTTTCCGCTCATGGCAAACACAGAAGCCATATTTATGGCACACATGGTTTTTCCTTCTTTACTCACTGAAGAAGTCACCAAAATGGTTTTGCTTTTATTCTCTCTTTTGAGCAAAAACTGTATGTTAGACCTCAGTGCTCTAAAAGATTCTGAAATTGTAGAATTAGGTTTATTGTAAACCACCAACCTACTTTCATGAACATTTTTTCCCAATACACCCAACACTGGAATCTTATACATCCTTTCTATTTCTTCAACAGTCGTAATTTTATTATCCAATACTTCTTTTGACACTATAAATAATAAGGGAAGTATCGTTCCTAACATCAATCCAATCAAATAATTAAAACTTGTTTTAGGCTGAATTGGCAGTTGGCCAACATCTTTGGCCCTGTCTAAAACTTTAATATCTGATACGTTCGCGGCAATGGCAGTACCTGCCTCATAACTTTTTTGCTTTAAATAATTATAATTTGCCTCAGAAAGGTTATACTTTCTTTGATAGTTTAATAGTGTTTGTTCTTTTGGGGATAAACTTTTCAATTTTACACTATTATTGGCTAGTTGCCTATTTAAACTCTCTAAACTATTTTGAGTGGCAATTTTCATTGAAGAAATGTGCTCCAGAAGTACTTTACGTTCTACGTCAATTTCTTCATTAATTTTCTTGAGCGGTGGATAAGACGGTGTAACGGTCAACTCCAAATTTTCTTTAGCCTTTGATAACGTTATTAAGGTGTTAACACTTTGAGTAATGTTCGGATCTTCAATATTTACTAAGGCAGGAGCAGGTATATTCTCATCGATCTGATTCCTGTTCTTGATATAACTTTCAAGGCTAGTATAATAATCAATTCTATTTTTAACTCGCTGAATTTCATTATCCAACGTCGTAACTTCCCCTAATAAATTAGTACCCTCGGCACTCAGGTCGTAAATATTATTGGATTGTTTAAAAGATCCTAATTCTGTTTCTATATCACGTAAATTATCTGACTCAACACCAAATAGCGTATCGATATACTTTTTAGTTCTTATAGCATACTGAATTTTCTGACGTTGTTGATCAAGGTTTAAAACATCTACTGTCGTATTTAAATAAGTTTCTATTTTCTTCTTATTTGGTCCTGTGAGTGCCAATTGAATTAGGGAAGTTCCCTTTTTCAGTGAAGAAACATTTATCTTAGTGTAAGAACTAACTAAACCATTAAAATTGCTGAACCTAATAAAAAAAGATTGACCTTCTAAATCTGAGAAATCATTTTCTTTCTCAATTTCAAATCGATAAAATGGTGATTCAATAATATTTCCAAGTGAATATGTTTGAACGAACTCTTCCTCTACATGTAAATATTTTTTGCTTTGATTTTTATAATATTTAATGAGATTGTATTCATCCTCTTCAAATTCAACGGATACCTGAACTTCATTATTCGGTTTAAAGTTCAGTTGAATGAAGGTGTTTTGCAATTGAAAATAGGTCGTATCTAAATTCACCCGAAAAGGTGTCGAGCCATAAACATCTTCTTTCCTATACTTACCTTGTTTGTAATATTCGATATAAAATTGAAGCTTATTCACCACTTTTTCATTATGCGATCTGGAGTTCAGGATCGTCATTATGGTTTCTACTTTGTCACTTGGACCACCCCAGTTAAAAGCAATATTTGTACTACTGGTAAAAAGAGGATTCTGCTCGTCCTTAACCGTAATAACACTATCCAATTTATAAATACGTTGAGATCTTCGGTTAACTATATTAGCAATTAAAAGCCCCAGAAAGATAGTTAACAAAAATAGTTTCCAGTGGTCAATAATTTTAAAGAAATACTCTTTAACATCAAAAGTATTCAAATCATTTATGTCAAAATTATTTGAAGATTTCATTACTTAATTAATGTTTTGGATTAAAAGAATAGTTGTGGTTACTAACGAAAGTAATGAAATAATGGTAGTCAATGTTTGTGCTCCGGTTGCTCCGGTTCCCCATGATTTCTGTTTCAAAGGTTCAACATAAACAATATCATTGGGTTGTATAAAAAAATTCTGAGCGTCGAATGAATCAATTTCTGTCAAATCAACAACCAATCTCTTAGTACCATCTAAATTCTTTCTAAAAACGGTCACATTTTTCCTATTTCCGGTAATAGGAATATCACCTGCCTGAGCAAGAGCTTCAATTATATTAACCTGATTCTGAAATGCCACAACAGTTCCAGGTCTAACAACTTCTCCTAAAACGGTAAATCTTAAACCAGCTAATTTGACTGTAATAAATAAGTCGTCACTATTTTTAAAATAAGTTTCAAACTCCTTTTGAATTTTATCCAACACTTCCCTTTCTGTATAACCTAAAACATTAACATCTCCAAGATACGGAATTCTAATATTTCCATTGCGATCTATACTATAAGAGGTAAAATACAACATTTCTTGGGTAACTCTATTCCCCTGATTTCCTCCCTGATCCGCAGTATTTTTAAACAATTGAACCAGCTCAGGGTCTGAAGATTTTATATCGATATACAACATATCATTTACCTGTAAGCGATATGGTTCATTTTGTAATTTGTAAATGGAATCTTTTGCGGAAACCTCTCCTTGGAAATAGACCAGTTCTTTTTTGGGCACACAAGAGAAAAAAAATAAAGTAGTTATTATCAGGACTAAAACCTTTCTCATTTTCATATTTTGTAAAGCGCAAATATAATTTTTAATCTTGTTTGGTACAATTATTTTTCCCTTATTTTCGTGGTTCTAAAATGGTTTAAATGATTCGCCAAGCTTACTATTTCCTTAAATTTTTGTTTCAATCTAAGAATGCGCACGGAATCCATTCTCCCTTTGTCTTTAATTTATACAATACTGCCTTAAAACCAGATTTAAAAAAAAATGTGGATCTATTAAAAAAACATAGCCTATTTCGATCTGAACTACTCAATAATGAACTAAAAATTGAAGTACTTGATTTTGGAGCCGGATCAAAAAAAACTAAAGAGAGTCACAGAAAAGTCAGTCAAATTGTCAAAACTGCCGGACTTTCTCAACAAAGTGCACAAAAATTAATTCAATTAACCCAATTTTTGCAACCTAAAAATATTTTAGAGTTAGGCACTTCACTTGGTCTTGGTACGGCAGCACTTACCTTAGGAAATGGGGATGCAAAAATCAAAACTTTAGAAGGATGTCCGGCTACTTCGAATGTTGCACAAAAAATGTTTGATAAATATGGATTTGCTAATATTTCAATAAAAACGGGTGATTTTAAACATGCGCTACCTGAGGTACTTAGAGATCAAATTTTTGATATGATCTATTTCGATGGTAATCATAAAAAAGCACCAACACTAGAATATTTTAATCTTTGTTTGCCACATAAAACAGACCAAAGTGTTTTTATTTTTGACGATATCCATTGGTCCAGAGAAATGAACGAAGCCTGGAATGAAATAAAAAATCATTCTGAAAGTACAGTTACCATAGATACTTATCAATGGGGTATCGTATTTTTTAGAAAAGAACAAATGAAACAGCATTTTATTTTAAGAGTTTAATGATTTCTCTCCTTTTAATTCTTATTTTTGTTGAACTTTTTAATACATAAGATTAAACAATAATGAAAATATATACAAAAACCGGTGATGCCGGTGAAACTTCACTTTTTGGAGGTGAAAGGGTCAAAAAATACAATCAACGCTTGGAGGCGTACGGTACTGTTGATGAGCTCAATTGTCATATCGGATTGATCTCAGTTCAGAATATTCCTCAAGATTATAAGCAGGAACTAATTCAAATTCAAAATTTACTTTTTACAATTGGAGCGATGCTTGCAACTTCGCCTTCAAAAGAAAAACTAAAAAGTGGTCAAGATAGACTGCAAATTGAAAAGCTGTCAGATAAGGACGTTCTTCTACTTGAAAATTCTATGGATTATATGAACGAATTACTGCCTGAAATGACAAATTTTATACTACCAGGGGGAAACACGACCGTGTCATTTTGTCATATAGCCCGGACAGTGTGCAGAAGAGCAGAACGAATGATCGTAAAATTAGCCGATGAAGAACCCGTTTTACCTATTATTATTACCTACATAAATCGATTATCCGACTACTTGTTTGTACTGGCACGAAAATTGACATTTGATCAACACGCAGAAGAGATTAAATGGATATCTCGGTGATTAAATTAACCAAGTTCTTTAACACATTGAAATTGTTTTAAAAAAAAACATCAAAAAACTTGACTATTTGCGCAATAAAATTATTTTTGCAAAAAATTAAAAATTATGTACTGGACTTTAGAACTTGCATCTTATTTAAGCGATGCTCCTTGGCCTGCTACCAAAGATGAATTAATCGATTATTCTATTCGAACAGGTGCTCCGTTAGAAGTAGTTGAAAATTTGCAAGCGATGGAAGATGAGGGTGAACAATACGAAAC
>CAZWAN010000125.1:0-4936 GCA_964631875.1 uncultured Flavobacteriaceae bacterium | reverse complement strand
CCCAATGACCACGAGTACAATTTCTCCAATGGCATATTTTAGGTATTTACCTGTTTTGTTTTCCATTAGTAAGTTTTGGCGAATATGTCTAAAAAATTTGATCATCATTAATTATTTAAGCCGGTGTGGCAATGCGGTTTGTTCGCTAAAAGTATCTACCGGACATTTTTCTTCACACTTTGTAACTTAAAAAACCTGATCCTGATTGGTGCTTTAACTAAAGGCTGAACTACCCATCTCGATTCGGATCTGTTTTTTTCAAGATAAATATTGTATGCACCTGATGAGAGCCATCGCTCTTAGTATAGTTTTTCTCCATCTTTATTCTTACATTAAAATGATTTGATTTGAGTGTTTTTTCCAGGCCTTTCGGGTCATGATAATAAAAATAGGTTCTGTCTTGGTTAGCCCCTGAGCTATAGCCTGAATTTTCATAATTACCTCCAACAAAGCTCAAATAAAGAATACCACCATTATTCAGCAAATGATTGCAATCCCAAATTAACTTATTACAATCATAATAAGATAGATAGGGAATACAAAACCCACATACAATTGCGTCAAACTTTTTATTTAGCTTTTCAATTTCCCGGCAATCCATGAGTTCAAATTTAGCCAATGGATTGTTCTTTTTGGCCAATTCGATCATATTTTCGGAAAAGTCAATTCCCATAATTTTTAAGTCGTTTCTTTTGGTTAAAAGGTATTTGGTAATATTTCCCGGTCCGCAACCAATTTCTAAAACCGAAGCATTTATTTGGGTGATTAAGTCAAGAAAAGCATCATAAGAATCATTATACAAGTCTAGATCCATAAACCTGTCCTGATACATTTTGGCTATTTTATTCCAAGTCTGAAATGTTTCTTGATATTTATCCACCTTTTTAATTTGTTATCTCCCAATAATACTTATCTAACCCTTTGTTTTCAGGATAACAACCATTCTATAAAATCATACCCCGGTTTATAAAGATAATTGATAAAATTCAACCTCAAAGAAACTTATTTGATCTTGATTCCATTTTTTATTAAAAGTTGGAACATCGGTAAAGTCATCAAAATTTCTCAAACCCAATGGGTGGCTTTGACCATGAATAATGAACAATCATACTTTAGTATGGGACAATTTGTTGGAAGTATGTGCATTCGAGGTTTATATTTGGATCTATAATTATACTTTATCATGGTTATTTAGCTTATCACAGCTTATTATCAAGGAATTAATCCAACTGATCTTGAATTTTTTTATGTATGACCTTTAAAATGAGCCAATAAAAATGAGCTTTTCTAAGCTTATAAAAATAAATGAAAACTATAAGAGCGGTTGCCCGGGTGGAAACTTTATTTCTGAAATTAAGATACGATTAGACGCAGGTCTTTAGGAAAGATCACATATTTTTTACACACAAGGAAAGGCTAAAGTATGTTGCGATGCAAAAGGCACGATACTACGCTGCAAAAATCTTTGAGATACGGTTCATGCTTTTGTTGCTTAAGTAGGTAAATAAAGATAGTAGAACACTTTGAAAAGTGTGAGGCAGTAACTTAGTAAAAAAACAAGTTTCTACATGCCTTTTGAAGCTGATAGATCATAATGAGCATGGTGTATTTTATCTAATTATGCGGTAAAAAGGAGATTGAACCTAATTAACACCAACCGTGTCCCGCACGGGTACGGTTTATATAAAATTAGTGTTCGTTTTTTATTCAGTATTTTTCAAAAGGACAGATTTCACTTCAATAAACTTGAATTCTTTTAAATCTTCATTCCATTCCCAGTATTTGCGCTCCTCTTCAACTTCACCGGTAGGAGATTGTGCCACCGCAGCGGTCAACAATACTTCGCTTTCCTTCTTTGAATCAATGTAGGTTCCATTTCCTCCCCATTCCTTGTCTTCGGGCATCGGATAGACAAATCCATCTCGCGTGTCAACCATGGCCCCGGTCACACAACCTGAACCGCAACCCCATGTAACAATCACATAATGGGAGGCGAAATTTACGTCAAGCGCATTGTATTGCTCAGTGATGACAGTTCTGTAACGTTCTGCAACAGGATGGCTCGAAAAAACTATCTCTGCCTTAGCTTTGCTTTCTATTTTTTCTGATTCAAGGCCGACCGGATCCTTGTCTTTCTTATTTTTTTCCTGACAAGAAATAATGATTAACAATAGGAATACATGTAAAAGAATTTTTTTTATCATAAGATCTTTTTATGGATTAAAAGGCTCTACGTCAAACGGTGTTCGCGGCGATGCTGATCGTAAATTTAGTAATAAAATGCTTACTGTAAGCATGCTTCTATGGTCTAAATTTTTATCTTATGGTTAATGGAAACATTTTCCATTATTCTATCCATACCTTCCTAAAGCGTTAATGAGGTTCGATTACTCATAATATCACCTCTACCTGCGATTTCGGCATTGAATCGTTCCACCCTTCTATCGTCTATGGGTAGTACATGATTTCTAACGGCTTCTTTGATGAATAAATCCTGTAACTCCTTAAGCTTTTCATGACTTGATTCTGCAAGGTCATTAGCCTGAGAAAAGGCTTCATCTACATAAAAAAGCTCCCACACATCATTTTTAAGCGAGGGAGCGTCGTTTCAAAAAATATAGATTCCAAGATTTACATTACAGCTCTTCCAGATTATTTAAAATGGTGTAGAAAAAGCCTATTGTCTTACCGTATTCATTCACCAAAATTCGCTCATTCACGCCATGAAACCCTTCGAATTCTTTGGGTGATTCTAACTGCAACCCGGTGATGGTGAATACGTCTGGAGCAAATGGTCTGGCCTGGAAATGTTTGGAATCAGAACCTCCGATGACAAAAAATGGTGACACGATTAAATTATTACCCCAGGTTTGCCGGATGCTTTTTTCAAGTGCTTTATATGCCTTGCTGCCCGGGTCTGCAATATTGGTGGCCGGGCTGGAGGCGGAAATATCGCGGATGGTGATACGGTCGTCATCGATAGCCTTTTTAACATGCTCAATAATAACTTCCGGAGAATCTCCCGGCATTGGTCTGAAATTTACAACTGCTGTTGCCGAAGGAGGAAGTACATTATCTTTAATGCCGGCATTAAACATCGTTACGGCTATCGTAGTATGCAACATTGCTCGTGTTACCTGATTTTGTGCCATCTGATCAATAAACTTTTGCTCCAATTCGGTCAAGTGATCGTCTTTTCCAAAGGCAACCGCTGCGTACAATGGTTGACTTTCCATATCTAACTCCGGGCCCATGTATCGGTATTGATGGCGTACAGCCGGGTGAATTTTGTAAGGAAATTGGGCGGTTTCTAATTTGGTAATGGCTTTAGCTAAAATACCAATATTGGTTTCCGCTGGTGGCTGAGACGAGTGTCCGCCTACGCCATTGATCGCGAGTTCGAGACTAATAAATCCTTTTTGGGCAATACCGATAAGCGCAGTGTTATCAGGTATACCCGGAAATACACCCGGAATGAGCGGAGCGGATTCATCCATAACGAAGGCAAAACGCTTTATGCCTCTTTTTTCTAATTCTTCGGCAATGTATCTGGCACCTTCCTGGCCGCCAACTTCCTCATCCTGTCCAAAAACGAAATAAATGGTTCTTGAAGGTTGCCAGCCTTCTTTGATTTTCATTTCAGCAGCTTCCAGAAGACCATGTATCTGACATTTGTCATCGAGAACACCCCTTCCCCAGATATATCCGTCACTTACGGTACCGGCAAATGGATCTTCTTTCCATTGATCTCTGGAATCTTCGGGAACCGGGACCACATCCTGATGGGCATAAAATAATGCGGGTTCTAAACCTGGGTCTTTGCCCTCCCAGGTGTAAAGCAGACTATAGGGTCTTGGGTCGCCTAACACTTCTTTTTTAAGGGTTTTATGCACATTCGGATAAGCTTGCTCAAGAAATTTGTGATAGGATAAAAAAGCCTCTTTGTCGAAATCTTCTCTGTCTTGATTGGAGATGGTCTTAAAAGTCACGGCTTTGGAAAGGCGATCTACAGCTCCATCCAAATCAACTTCAATATCAATTTGTTCCACACCTGTCATTTGCATGGAAGTGAATTCTTCCAGGTTGATACCCGGGTCAATTTGCCCGGTGGTTTGATCCTTTTCTTGTTTTTGGGTACAACCGGCTAATGCAATGAATGTAGCCAGGTAAATAATTTTTGTATTCACAATATTAGTATTTATGCAGGTTTAAATTAAAATTATGATATCAAGTTATTCTGAGAAATTGCTGCCAACGGTTTGGCTATGGTTTCTTTGCGTTAAAAATCCGCAGGGTTTTTAACGCCGTAAAGCGAAGATAGCAAAATTACGAGGTCTTTCCGCAAGTACATGAGCACGAGGAGCGAATAGCTGCAGGGAAAGTCATAAGCAACGAACTTTAGCTGTGTTGGCAACCAGCTTTTCATTTTTTATCCCTCATACTTGTGATACTCGGTGACAGTCCAATAATATTCGTCTCTATCACGTAATGAAAATTCCATTTTACCTGAATTTGGGTTTAAGTGAATATCCTCATCCACAGGATGGTTCATCTCCCTTAATTTTTGTCGAATTGTCTCTATATCATTGGTTTTATAATAGAGAATTAACCCATTTCCTCTTGTAATTTTTGGGCTCATCATTGTCGGATGTTGATGTTCTCCCCATTTATGAAGACAAATAACAATTTCTTCATTATCATCTTCAAGGACAGCAAAATCCTGTCCACCATGCGTTCTTTTCCAACCGAATATTGATTCGAACCATGCCACACTGATATTCAAGTCCTTTACAGCAATTATTGGGTCAATTTTTGACATTTGTATTGTTCAGTTTTTAGTTGTTGCCAACGTTTATGGTTATGATTTGGCGCTCGAAGGGTGACTGCATGAGCGCGGCAAGCTGAATACCCTGCTCGTGCCGCGCGAAATGCAATT
>CAZWAN010000124.1:0-5001 GCA_964631875.1 uncultured Flavobacteriaceae bacterium | reverse complement strand
AAACCGAAATTAATTACCTCCGTCCCAAGTTGTTTTGGTACTCAATTCGTTACCACCCATTCTTGAAATAGCCGCATTCACATTGGTCTCATTTAAGTCAAATTCAGACTGTGTATAAGCTCTTCTTCTTGGAATTTCTTCATCACCCGCAGCGTCCGGTGCTCTTTGAAGTACAGGATAGCCTAATCTTCTCCATTCTGCCCATGAGTTTAACCCTTGTCCAAACATAGCAACCCATTTTTGCTCCCCGATTGATTTGGCGAACGTTGCTGAATTATATGCCACTGTGGGTTGGGCCAAATAAGCATCTAAACCGGCTGTACTGATGCCAAATTGTTGCCAGTTGGCTTCGATGGCTGCGTTGTAATAATCCTCCGCAGATCCGCTGCCAATACCCCATCTTTCCTTTGCTTCTGCCATCAGGAAGAGTACTTCGCTATACGACATAATGATACTCGGTAATTCTATATCTTCGGTGAAGTAATCACCAATCAGTGAAGTTTCTTCGGCGGCGATCAGCTGAGCTGTCGCTTCTAAATAACCAAAGGGTTGACCTGCATAGGTATTCCCATCCACCACATAAGGTTTATACTTCAGCCAAAAATCGTCTGAATCATCATCGCGAGAACTGATGTTTCTGACCGGTTTACCAAATACAGGTAGTCTTGGGTCTTTTCTGTCTCCTAAAAAGTTAACCATGGTATGACTTAAACTATAGTCAATTCTAAAAGGTGCAATATTAAATTCATTGTACCAAGGACTCGCACTACTGGCATCTCCTCCGTATTTAAATGAAGCGTTTTCCGCATTGCTCTCAATAACACCTATGGCAAGTCCGGCATTGATCGTCTCTTGGGCCAAAGAGGGGTTAACATTGGAAAAACGCATTCCGGCTCTTAACAACAATGATCCTGCAAATTTTTTCCAGCTCGCCATGTCGCCGTCATAAATACGGTCGCCTACCACCGGGTTGAGACCCGAAGTAATGGATGCAGCAGCTTCCTTTAGTTCGGCAATGATCCCCTGATAAATCTCCAGTTGTGAATCGTATTTGGGCTGATAATTTGCCGTACCTTGTAAGGCTTCACTATAAGGAGCATCGCCCCAGGTGTCTGTAACAGTCATAAAGGTCCATGCCCTCAGAATTTTAGCAATCGCAATCTGGTTATTGTTGTCGCCTGACGCTGCGGCCGCTTCTTTGGTGGCCTCATCTGTATTTAAACGGATAACTTCAGTAAGGTTGTATAAACCTCCTGAATAAAACCCGATAAAGCTGGACTGATCACCGTCATATCTGTCCAAACCGGTATAGGTGTTGTTGGCCATTTGCTGACTGTAAATGGATCCAAAAACGTCATACCCTGCAATATCCAAAATGTTGAATGCCAAATTAGATTGGGCACTGGTTAATAGATAGGAGGTAGGAACCTCACTTACCGAGTTCGGGTCGACATTGATATTCTCTGTAAAATTATCACACGAGGCAGTAAGACCTACTGCCAAGGACATCGCAGTAAAATTTCTAAAGAATTTTCTAGATGCTCTGTTTTTAAATATTTTCATTTTAATTTCTTTTTTGATTAGAATTTCAAATTCACGTTAAAACCAATTGATCTTGTACTCGGAATTTGACCTGATTCCATTCCTTGAATGTTGCCACTACCTAAAGCAGCATCCGGATCAATGTTGGGTACATTGCTATGGATCAACCATAAGTTTCTTCCGATCAAAGAGAAAGAGACATCACTGATCTTTGCATTTTGCAGCAATTTTCTATCCAATCTATAAGTAATAGAAGCTTCTCTCAATTTCACAAAGCTGGCGTCATACACAAAAGCCTCATCTCTATTGGCCAAATGGCCATACCATTGTTGAGCATCTGTGTATCCGTCGATCGGATTTCCGTCTCTGTCAACACCCACGATGTGCACACCACCTCCTTCTGATACAGGATCTCTTTTTGGATTTCCTTTATCGTTCAAACCGGCAGTTTCTTTGATCAGACCCGAGTTGGTACCCCATCTCTGAGACATCGAGTAGATATCACCTCCTTTTGAAAAATCAACCAAAGCATTGATCGAAAAATTTCCAAAAGTAAATGAATTGATCACACCACCTGTATAATCCGGCATGGTTGCTCCAATCGTTTTACTTGAAGTTCTCACTGTTTCAATATTTCCATTGGCCAATTGCTGAAAGATCTGAGTTCCATTATCATCGTAAGTAAAACCGCTACCTGCCATTAAACCGTAAGTTTCGCCTACTCTCGCATTAATAGAACGGCCGTAAGAAGTAATCTGGTAATTATCAACACCCTCTACCAGCTCAACCACCTCATTCTTATTGGTTGCCCAGTTAAATCCGATATTCCAATTGAAATTATCTGTTCTGATCGGTGTCACACTGGCCGCCAATTCCCAACCTTCATTCGTCATTTCACCGGCATTTACCCATACGGAAGTAAATCCACTGGTACCAGAAACACTAATCGGCAGGATCAGATCAGTAGATACTTTGTTGTAATAAGTAAGGTCAAACGATAACCTGTTCTGAAAGAATGCTGTTTCTAAACCAACTTCCCAAGATTCAATATTTTCAGGTTTTAAGTTCGGGTTATTAGAGGTATTTGGTACCGCAAATGTAGGGTCTCCACCCACCGGTGTTCCTGAATCATAGGTGTTATACAACTGATAGGGCCCTGTATCGTTACCAATTTTAGCCCATCCAGCTCTAATTTTACCAAAAGAGAAAATATCGTTTGGCAATAATTCGCTAAATACAAATGATCCACTCACTGCAGGATAGAAGTAAGAATTTTCTCCGTCAGGAAGTGTTGATGACCAGTCGTTTCTGGCAGACCAATCCAAATAAAGCATTCCTTTATAACCAAAAGAACCAAACGCTGTTAATGAGTTGATGATTTTCTTTTCCTTATAATCGGTCACGTTAGGACGATCTAATGAGGCATTTAGGTTGTACCAATCCGGTACGCTAAATCCACCAACAGTTTCACCCCCATTATTTTTATACTTATTGGTTCTGTTGTTTGCCTGGAAATTCACCGTTACATCAAAGTTGTTGAAGCTATTGTTGTAGGTGGTTAAAAATTCGAAGTTATCTTCTCTACCTTGTCTTACATATTCTGAGTAATATTCGGTTGCCAAAGATCCTGAAGCTGTTCTGTCTTCAGCTGTAAAGGTATAGAAGTCCGTTCTACCGATCACAGACATTGATAAGTGATCCGTTACATTATAAGTCAGGTTTACATTTCCATAAACCCTGTCTCTCACATCTTCAGTGAAGGATTCATTCACAATCCAGTAAGGGTTATCCCAGTAATTTGGTCTGGTATCCGTCGGGCTTCTGATGTTCCAGCTTTGTGCTACTCCTGTTTGAGATTTATATTTTCTTTGTAAACGATTCATGTCTACCTGACGTTGAAACCACTGGTTGAACGAAACAGCTACGTTTTTACCATTGTTAAAATCGTATCCAACAGTTGGTCTACCTTTGATCTTCGTATAAATATAATTGATACTTGCAGAAGTAGTGAATTTATCATTGATTCTGTGCGTTCCATTTAATGAAACCGAGTTTACTTTTCTGCTCGAATTGGGCATGATACCATCTTCATCCGTGCGTCCCATAGACAATCTGTACTGAGTACTTTCTGTGCCTCCCGAAATGGCAGCATTGTAGTTTTGGGTAATCCCTGTTTCGTAGAAATCTCTTACGTTATCAGGGTTAGCTGTCCAAGGTCTTAACTCTCCAAAAGAAGGGTCTCCGGGTAACCAGCTATCCCAATGTCTTACCAATGTTCCGTCTAATCTAGGCCCCCAACTTTCATCAGCTCCGTAGTTTGGAATATTTTGCCCTTGAAAAGCCGCCCATTCGGCAGGGTGACGAGAAGGATCAAAATCAAAAGTGTTGAATGTCTGGGAATAACCTCCACCATATTCATTTTGGTAATCAGGTAAAATATACACTTTGTCAAAAGTTAAACTTGTGTTTAACTCAACAGTTGTTCTATTTGCTTTTCCTTTTTTTGTGGTGATCATGATCACACCGTTCGCACCTCTTGAACCATATAAGGCAGAAGCTGCGGGACCTTTTAATACGTTAATCGACTCAATATCATCCTGATTGATGTCGGCAGAAAGATCCCCATAATCTATACCACCCTGACTTCTTTGGGTCGAAACTGAGTTAAAGTTTGAATTTTGAATAGGTGTACCATCGATCACATAAAGCGGACGGTTATCACCAGAAATTGAATTTACCCCACGTATCAATACTCTGGTTGAACCACCAATGGTTCCGTTGGCTCCTTTCACCTGGATACCGGCAATTCTACCTGCCAACGCATTATTCACGTTTGTTGCAGGGTTTTTAGCCAACTCTTCCGTTTTCACTTCTTGTGTAGCATAACCTAAAGATTTTTTCTCTCTGGTTAAACCAAAGGCAGTTACAACCACCTCATCAAGCGTATTTTGAGCTGAGACCATCGCAATATTGATGGTGTTTTCCAAGCCCACGGTACGGGTTTCGGTTGTCATACCGATAAAACTAAACCTGAGTACATCGCCCTGATTTACAGAAATTGAATAATTTCCGTCAAAATCAGTTTCTGTACCTATTGTAGTTCCATCTACAATAACACTTACTCCCGGTAAAGGTCCCGATTCATCGGAGACATTTCCGGAAACTGTTTTCTCTTGTGCATAAATGAGATGCACTAATAACGCAAAAATTAGCGTTAAGATTCCATTAAACCTTGTTTTCATTATTTAACATTTAAATTAGAATAATTATAGGGTATAAATATGTGAAAATTATGTTAACCAAACAACAATTAAGGGAGATATATGCGGTAAAATGCCATTTATTTAATTATTAACAAAAAGCTAAAAAACACAGTATATATAAATAATATTTAGTATTAATGCATAAAAAAATGATGTATTCTGAATTAATTTCGGAAATCTTTAACTACTATTTAGA
>CAZWAN010000123.1:0-5184 GCA_964631875.1 uncultured Flavobacteriaceae bacterium | reverse complement strand
TGAGTTGAATGATGATATCAGCCATTTTTTAATGACCTGAATGGTTATTTTAGAACGAGTTATACATTTATATACTTCCTATTTCCTTCATCCCTCCTTAGCACTTTAGCCGTATTTGCGCGTTATTAGTTTATACGCAATAGAACTGTTGTAAAAAAAGTCGGGGTTGCACCAAAGCATACCCTTACAACCTTAGTTTAAGGGGAAAAATCAAAGACTAATTTTATTTCTTTTTTTTGGTCTATCTGCTGGTTTGGTAAATAGGTATAATGCATGGCCTGAGGCCCTAATCTGCCGGGATGATGGAACTTAGTGCCTATAGCCGGTATACCATTTAAAAATGAGATATCTCCTTTCGAATGCGCTACTCTTGTCTTTTTCGGTTCTGGTGCTTCTTCAGGGTTAAAAAGTTTTAAGAAAAGATCTTCTGTTTCTGAATATATCCTGAATTTACTCTTTTGAATATCTGTGATCTCTACCCAATATAAATTTGAATGATACCCTTTAAATTCCGGATAAATAAACTCCGTATAACCTGTAATTGTATTGTTATAGGCCTTTTCCCAGACGCCAAATTCAACTCCTTTCATCCTGTTCTTCCATACCCTGTACGGACCATTGCCCATCCATTTTACTTTTTGCACTTCTGATTCCGGAAAACTAAAGTCAATTCCGGCCGAATAAGAATTGTCTTTGGGATCGTACCGTACATCGAGATGAAGCAGACCTGAGGGTTTGATCGTCCATTCAAACGCATGCCTGTTATTTTCAAAAGTCACAAACACCTTATGATCACTTCCCTCTTGCCTATGTTTTATGTATTCCGGTTTGATATCGTTGTCAACAATTACCGGTCCTTCGTTAAGTGCAATCACCCTATCCTGATCAGAAACAGCTTTAAGAAGTCCATCTTCTTTTCCGATTGTGATGGTCAATCCCTTTGATGTCTTAAAAATAAAGGCTCTATCATTCTCTTCGAACTTTATTTGATCTCCACCCTTTTTGTTGAATGCATCAGCCATTTTTTCATGATCCAAAACAGGATAGGACCAGGAATAAATATTTCTGCCATGCGGGTCCTGCGCAATGATCTCCAGAGCATCAGCATTTTCCGGACCAACCGCAGATATTTTTAGGTTTCCGCGTTCCAGAGGCTTCAGATCCTCTACATCCGGAAATCCGGAAATTAACACTTCTCTTTGACCTGAATTATAACTGACCCAATGATACTGAAAGGAACATTGCTGTAAAGTGGTAAATTGAAAGCGATTTTCTATTTCAAATTCCCCATCAAAATCCTTCAAGATCCCTTTTTCTTCTAAATGAACGGGAGACCAAATTTCCTTAATGGTAAAATAGCTGCCTTCCTTCTCAAAATAAGGCCCGAGTATGCCATCTGACGCCTGATTCCCATCCGAATCTAATTTCCCTGTATCTGTTCTTAAGATATCTTCATCAACCAATGACCATAGAAACCCACCTGCACTTAAAGAATGAACCCACATTTTTTCCCAGTAGTCATCTAAACCCGCCCCAAGTCCTCCGTCGTATAACCCGTGCAAAAACTCTGTGGGAAAAACTATTTTTTTACTTACGAAATGTTCAAAAGACAATTCATCATAATCAGGGTAATGCGGGGTATGAGTTTTCCTAAAAGTCCCTCCCGGATGCAAGACCTCTCTTTTCTGAATATCAAGTTTGCCGAAATATTTGTCAATTTTAGTGTTCCAGCCACCTTCATTTCCGTTATCCCAAAAAATGACAGACGGATGATTAACATCAGTTCTAATCATTTCCCACTGAAGTTTCCTTCCTATGTTTTTATCATAACTAGGTTTTTGCCATCCCGCCAATTCATTGAGAACGAGCAAACCCAAAGAATCGCACGCATTGAGTAAATGTTGATCGTGAGGGTAATGTGCAAAACGGATGGCGTTCATGTTCATATCTTTCATCGTGTTTACCGTTAATACACTTAGTTTTTCACTTGAAGTTCTGCCATAAACGGGATGAAAACTATGGCTATTTGCCCCCTTGAATTTTGTCTTTACCCCATTTAAATAGATCCCGTCTCGCTTGCGTACTTCAATACTTCGAAATCCTATTTTTTCTGAAAGTTGATGTAAAAGCTTATGAGAGCTATCAAATAATTTGAATGTGGCCAGGTAGCGATTTGGAAATTCCGGCGACCACAATTTCGGATTTACCACAAGACCTTTTACACGAATTGAATCTGCATTTTTACCAAGACTCTTCGAAAATTTGGCTTGCTCGATTCCTTCCAGATCTGCAATGGAAACTTCTATAAAGGACGAATTTTTTTTATTTTCGATCAACACATCAGCTTTAAAAGATCCGTCAGCCTTTGCATCGATCGCCACTCTGTCGATATGCTCTTTGGGATTGGCCTTTAAATAAACAGGTCTGAATATGCCTCCAAAGACCCAATAATCCGCTTTTCTTTCGGCAAAATTGACCGATTCATTTTCGGAGTGCTTTTTAACTTTGACTTCTAATATGTTCTTGGCATCAAATTTTAACCACTTTGAAATATCAAAACCAAATGTGTAAAAGGCACCTTGGTGCTTCCCGATCGGGCTTCCGTTGAGTATGACCTCACAATCTGTCATAACTCCCTCAAAAACCAGATCTACTTGTCGGTCTTCCCAGTCATTATTTACCTCAAAACTGTATTTGTAGGTACCCTCTTCGTTTAATCTTTTCTCAAATGGTACAGTTCCGTAATCATAGGCGCCAAAACCTTGTTGTTCCCAGCAGGAGGGCACGGCAATAGGTTTCCATTCCTTACTGTTCATGCCATCTGAACAATAAAAATCCCAAGTTACCGTATCATCCGCCCCGGTGCCCGACAAATATTGAACGACCGATTCCTGCGCATACAGCTGGCAGCAATACAGCCCCAATAAAAAAAACGTGAAATACCTCATGACTGAAAATTAAAAACGCCAAAAACCCGTACTTTTATTCCCTGGGCCATGGAGTTCAACAATACGGTGTAAGATACAACAATCCTGAATATTTAGGCAGTCTTGTGCGATACATCGATTTTCAGTCAGGACACAATATTGCCGGGAAAAACTAACTTTGAATTCCATACCCAATCCAAAATTTGTCCAATGAAAATAGTCCTTACCGTCATGCTTATCTTCCCTATATTTTTACCCGCCCAACATATCCTTGAAATTCAGGGGCACCGGGGATACCGGGGCGTTATGCCGGAAAATACGATAGTCGCTTGTACAAAAGCCTTGGAGATCGGGGTACAGACCCTGGAACTAGATCTGGTCATTTCCAAAGATCACGAAGTGGTCGTCTCCCATGAACCCTATTTTTCACACCTCATTACAACTGGTCCGAACGGAGCAGTGATCACCAAAAAAACAGAAAAGCAGCACAACCTGTACCAGCTCAAATACAACGAAATTGAACAGTACGATGTAGGCTTAAAACCCTATGCCAAGTTCCCCGAACAGGAAAAAGTACCGGCAAAGAAACCTTTGTTGAAGGCGCTTGTAAAGCATGTAGAAAGTTTTGCTAAAACCGGCGGCCTCAAAACACCTCAATACAACCTCGAGATCAAAAGGCGACCCCGGTGGGACGGACTTTATCACCCTCCGGTAAGAGAATTCGTAGAACTCGTGCTGGATCAGGTCAAAGCATTGCAGATAGAACAAAGAACCTGTATCCAGTCTTTTGATACGGAAACTTTACAGATTGTGAAAGAACTGGCACCCGGGATCACCGTGGCTCTGCTTGTAGACAATCTCAGATCGGTGCAGTCCAACCTGAAAAGGCTCGGCTTTACCCCCGAAATATACAGTCCGAATTATCGGTTGGTCAGAAAAGCCACTTTAAACGCTTGCCGAGAACACCGGATGCGTTTGATTCCCTGGACCGTCAACCGGGAAAAGCATATCCTAAAAATGCTCCGATTACAAGTGGATGGTCTCATTACCGACTACCCGGGAAGGGTGCTGGCCATCGTAAAAAATGACTCCGGATCCGGGCTGCAATAAAATAAACTGAGCATTCTATCTTAAATCCTTTTTCGCCATAATGGTGAATTCAAATGTCGGGATGCGGGCAAATAAAAACGAGTGCGTCGTTTTTTGAAAGGTTCAACGGAGCTCAATCACAGCCCAAAAAGAATTCTAAAATCAAAGTCCCGGTCAATTCACTGACCTTCCGAAAAGGAGAAAAAGTCTTTTTAACCCAAAAAAAAAGCATTAGTTACAAACCTTAGCACATAAATAGTTATTTTAGTGCATCGGTAACTGGTAGAATCTTGGGATGTCCGAACTTTAAAGAATGACCAATTTCATTTTCGGACTTCACTCCGCAAAAAGTGGTTTGTCTTTTTCTGTAAGGGAAGAAAAAAAGTCTTAAATTACAATGGATGGAATACCTTAAACAAATCGGACAGCTAAATCCTCCTTATGTATTTTGGTCATCAATTGGCCTCTTTGTGATTATCTTCTTTCGCTACCTCATCTTCTCTTGGGTTTATCATCTTTTTTTCCATCGTTGGCTGAAGGATAAATTTCGGCATCGATTCCTGAGTAAGTCAAAATTAAAAAACAAGCAACTTAAAAAGGAGATCTACAGTTCCGCCCTGAGTGCTGCCATTTTTACCATGCTCGGCATGGGGGTGATCATCCTGTGGCAGCAGGGACACACCGCCATCTATACAAACATGGATGCCTATCCTGTCTGGTACACGGTGTTGAGCGTATTCCTTGTGCTAATTATCCAAGACACCTTTTATTACTGGCTTCATCGCTGGATGCACATCCCGCCGTTTTACAAATGGGTACACAAGGAACACCACATGAGTTTACAGACTTCAGCCTTTACCTCGTTCTCCTTTCATCCTTTGGAATCTTTATTACAAGCCATCGTCTTACCTATATTGGTCCTGTGGTTGCCTTTGTATATGGGGGTCATACTGGCCATCCTGCTATTGATGACCTTTGCGGCCACCATTAATCATGGGGCTGTGGAAATTTATTCCGCCAAATGGGCCCGAAACCCCTTAGCCAAATGGCTGATCGGAGCGGCACACCACGACGACCACCACAAGAGATTCAACTATAACTATGGGCTTTATTTCACCTTCTGGGACACCTGGATGGGTACTGAGACTCCCGATTTTAAAGAGCGTTT
>CAZWAN010000122.1:0-5309 GCA_964631875.1 uncultured Flavobacteriaceae bacterium | reverse complement strand
AAAGCATTATTTCAGATTTTGCGAAATCGCATGTAGATAAATTTGTAAATGTTAATTTTTTAATAAAATTTTTCTATTTTTGATAAAGTATAACAAATCAATTATTAACCTATTTACCAATCTGGTAATATAAACCTAAAATTATGGCAAATGCAATTTCAAAAGTGACCCACTCTGTTAAAAATTGGTGGATTTTTTTAGTGATCGGTATACTTATGATCATCGGATCAATCTGGATGTTCAATACACCGATCGAAAGTTTTGCTGGATTAACAGTTTTTTTTAGCATGCTCATTTTTATGTCCGGTATTTTGACGATTATTTATGCTATTGGGCATAGAGATGAAATTGAGAACTGGGGATTGTATCTGGGTGGAGGCATCCTGGATATTATTGTAGGCTTTATTCTGTTAAAGTATCCCGGTGTTACTATGGTACTTTTTTCTTTGTTTGTTGGATTTTGGCTGCTTTTTAGAGGTATATTCATGATTTCCGGCTCATTTAAAATGAAAAATGAAGGTATTTCAAACTGGGGTTGGATTTTAACTTTTGGAATTTTAACGACGATCTTTGCTTTTTTTGCGATAATCAATCCTATTGTTGGAGCCAGTTATTTGGTTTTTACTTTGGCATTTGCTTTTTTCTTGTTGGGTGTTGGGAATATATTTCTTTCATTCCAGTTGAAAAAAGTTAAAGGTAAATTAGGAGATGTAAAGGAAGAGATTTTATCGGCTGCAAATAAGCTTAAAAGAGATTAGTCATTTAAATAAATAAATGAAAAGCCTAACTCAAATGTTAGGCTTTTTTGATTATGATTACTTAATTTTTATTCCCAGAAATAATGCAAAATTCACTTGTTCAATCCAAATCAAACTTTAGTACGTTACCTGTTTTTTTAACGGCTATTTCAACCATTTTAGGGGCGGTCATGTTTCTAAGGTTCGGTTATGCTGTTGGTAGTGTTGGGTTTATGGGGACTTTACTTATTATTTTGGTCGGACATATGGTTACGATACCAACAGCTATGGCTTTGGCCGAAATTGCAACGAATCAAAAAGTTGAAGGAGGTGGTGAGTATTTTATAATTTCGAGGTCATTTGGGATTAATATTGGTGCCTCAATTGGTTTGGCCTTGTTTTTATCACAAGCCATTAGTGTAGCATTTTATATCATTGCATTTGGCGAAGCCTTTGATGCTTTAAAACCCTGGATCGCTGAAAATTTTGGTTATGAAATTTACGATAATCGATTGTTTACAATTCCTGCTCTTTCTATGCTTATTTTTCTCATGATTAGTAAGGGAGCAGATATGGGCGTTAAAGCGCTCTATTTTGTAGTCACAATTTTAGTGATTTCGTTGATTTTCTTTTTTTTAGGAACTACAGAATATAGTGAAACTGTTAATAAATCTGTTGCACTGGCAAACCGACCCAATGATATCAGTATTTTTTATGTTTTTGCAATCATATTCCCCGCATTTACCGGAATGACTGCCGGAGTTGGATTATCAGGAGATCTTCGTGATCCAAAAAAATCGATTCCCCTGGGAACCTTATCTGCTACAATAATAGGAATGATTATTTATATATTTATCGCCTATAAATTGGCAGTTTCAGCTAGTACAGAAGATCTGATTAATGACCAATTAATTATGTCTAAAATTGCCATATGGGGGCCAATTATTCCCATAGGATTAGCCGCTGCAACGCTTTCTTCGGCTATAGGCTCGTTTATGGTAGCACCTAGAACACTACAAGCCATTGGCTCTGATGAGGTTTTTCCAAGCATTGAGTTAAATAAATGGGTTTCCAAAGGATTAGCACCAACGAACGAGCCTCGTAATGCAACGATTATCACAAGTATTATTGCCTTATTTTTTGTAATGATGGGGGACGTGAATGCAGTCGCAGAAATAATTTCCATGTTTTTTATGGTGACTTATGGCTCACTATGTCTTATCTCATTTTTACAGCATTTTGCAGCAGATCCCTCATATAGGCCTTCGTTTAAATCTAAATGGTATCTCTCCTTATTGGGGGCTGTTTTATGTATTTATCTGATGTTCAAGATTAATACAACTTATGCGATTGCCGCTATTTCGCTGATGCTCATGTTGTACTTTTATATCACTTATCATACAGCTCATAATAAAGGTATTTCCAGAATTTTTCAAAGTGTTATCTATCAGTTTAGTAGGAAAGTACAAGTTTTTCTGCAAAAAACAGAAAAAGAGAAAGCAGATCAGAGTTGGCGTCCGGCAGTTTTATGTCTGTCACCGGAAAGTTTTGAACGGTACTCAGCGTTCGAAATGATGAAATGGCTATCCTATCGTTATGGTTTTGGTACTTTTGTTCATTTCGATAAGGGTTATTATTCTTCTGAAACAAAAGCAGCCTCTAAAGAGAAACTGGATAAGCTAATTAAATTGGCGAGCACGGGTCATTCCAACGTCTATTTAGAAGCAATTATATCTCCCTCCAACACAGGAGCTATCATACAGTGTATTCAGCTTCCGGGTGTATCGGGTCAACCCAATAATATGATGCTTTTTGAATTTAAAAAAGGCCAAACAGATTGGCTAAAAGATGTTATTGATAATTATGGTGTTTTAAAAACAGCCAATTTTGATGTCGCTATTTTGGCAAGCTCTGACCGAGGTTTTAGGTATAAAAATGAAATACATGTTTGGATAGGGAAGGAAGATTATGACAATGGTAATTTAATGATTTTGTTATCGTACATTATCTTGGGGCACCCTGATTGGAAGAATGGAGAAATCAAGATATTTGCGGCATTTAAAGAAAAGGATATAAGGTCTGAAGAATTGAAGTTAAAGGAGTTAACCACATCAGGCAGATTGCCAATCTCCGCAAATAATATACGTGTTTTACCTTTAGAAACCGGTATTAATAAAAAGGATCTAATAAATAAACACTCTACTGAAGCCGATCTAACCATTATTGGTTTTCATGAAGGAAGGGTTAAAGATGCCAATGATCTATCTGTTTTTGAAGGGTACGATGAAGTTGGAAATATTTTATTCGTTCATACAAATTCATCCAAATTTATTTGATACAGAATAAACCTTTTTGATTTTAAACCTTGGAGTGAATAAGGTCATTATGTTAAAATACTAAACTCAGAATAAAACATTAATTTTACTAAGCATAATTCTAACGATTCATATGATGAGGTCTTTTTCAACAATTTTAAGTTTTCTACTATTTTCAAGTCTGTTTTCTCAAGAAGTGATGACCCCAGACCTGCTGTGGGAATTGGGAAGGATCAATCCTTTAGGCATTACAAAGGATGGTCATTCTATTGTTTTCAGCGTTAGAAAATACGATATTTCAAAAAATGAGGGAGAAACAAAGCAATACCTTATTTCTGTTGATGGAGGAGAGGTAAAGGAAATACAGGACGGTCTCTCATTGCTTGCCGATAAGCATTTATCTCCCAATGGCAAGAGCAAGTTGATCACGAAATCTGTAAAAATCAATAAGGTATTCGGGACCGACTATTATCCTAATTTAGATAAATCTGAGGCCATGATCTATGACGATTTGATGTACAGACATTGGGATACGTGGGAAGATGGAGCGTTCAATCACCTTATACTTGTCAATGGTTCAAAAGAGATCGATCTTATGGAAGGGGAGCCCTATCATTGTCCAACCGAACCCTTTGGAGATGAAAGTGATTATTCTTGGAGTCCTGATGGTAAGTTTGTTGTTTACGTGGCAAAGAAAAAGGCCGGTAAAGACTATGCAGTTAGCACAAATACAGATCTTTACGCTTATGAAGTTGCTACAGGTAGAACGACAAATCTATCTGAGGGGATATTGGGTTATGATACAAATCCAAAATTTTCTTCCCAAGGAGATTTGGCATGGCTGAGTATGAAAAGTGACGGTTTTGAATCTGATAAGAACGACATCGTTGTGCGATCAGGGGATGTTGTGACCAATTTGACGAAAAATTGGGATGGGACAGTCAATTCATTTTTGTGGAAAGAAGATGGAACAGGAATTTATTTTAATGCGCCTATAGATGGTGCTATACATTTGTTTGAAGTAGATTATCCAGGGAAGAGCAGAAAAATGCCCAGTGTAAAACAAATCACCAAAGGGGATTATGACATAAATGGTTTAATAGGGGTTTCAAAAGGAAAGATGATCGTGTCTAGAACAGATATGAATCATGCGGCAGAAATATTTACAGTAGATTTGGTAAGTGGTGATATGAATCAATTGACTCATGTGAATGATCCTATTTATCAAAAAGTTAATAAAAGTAAAATTGAAAGGCGTATTGTAAAAACCACAGATCAAAAGGACATGTTGGTTTGGGTGATTTACCCTCCGGATTTCAACCCTGCAATAAAATATCCTACTCTGTTATATTGTCAGGGAGGACCTCAATCTGCACTTTCTCAATTCTATTCTTTCCGATGGAATTTTCAAGTGATGGCGGCTCAGGGTTATATCATTGTAGCACCTAACCGCAGGGGAATGCCGGGACATGGTGTGGCATGGAATGAAGCAATAAGCAAGGATTATGGTGGGCAAGCCATGCGAGATTATTTATCTGCCATTGATGATATGGCAAAGGAGTCGTATGTTGATAACGAAAGATTGGGTGCAATTGGCGCGAGTTTTGGGGGATATTCTATTTTTTATCTTGCCGGCCATCACAATAACAGGTTTAAAACTTTCATTTCCCATGATGGAATATTTAATATGGAAAGTATGTACGGAACCACCGAGGAACTTTTTTTTGTGAATTGGGATAACGGAGGAGCTTATTGGGAAAAAGACAATACAGCAGCAATGAAAACCTATACAGATTTTAACCCTAAAAATTTTGTCAATAATTGGGATACGCCAATATTAATTGTTCAGGGAGGCAAAGACTACAGGGTTCCGGATGGTCAAGCTTTTGAGGCATTTCAAGCTGCACAATTAAAAGGATTAAAAAGCAGGTTGCTTTATTTTCCTAGTGAAAACCATTGGGTACTAAAAGCCCAGAATGGGCTGGTATGGCAAAAAGAATTTTTCAGATGGCTCGATGAAACGTTGTAAAATGTTTCGGTATAATTCTTAAAAATAATACTTCATAAAAAAAGAGTTTTCAAATAAACACTGACAACTCTTTGATTTTTAAGCAATCCCGAAAGGATGATTATATGATCCATTCGGACCCAAATAGAGAATGAAAAAACCTTACCCAACAGGGGGCTGATCTATTTTTTTAATTGTCGAAATCTTAAGCAATTGAACTTGCTAGGTTTTCTCCAAATAAAAAAACCC
>CAZWAN010000121.1:0-5637 GCA_964631875.1 uncultured Flavobacteriaceae bacterium | reverse complement strand
ATGAATTCGATATAGAAATTGACAACGATTCTATGGAGAAAATGCTTTCTGTCAGATCTGCTTTGGAGATTATTGAATTAAGATTGTCTGAAAAAAAATGATAGGAATTGATGTTATCGATCTCGAACAAATAAATCAGTTTGACATAAAGAGACGACAAAGATTTTTAAAAAAAGTTTTTTCTTTAAGAGAACAATATTTAATTGATTCTTCGCCAAATGCTGATCTTGCAATTTGGAGGTTATGGAGTATGAAAGAAAGTGCGTATAAAATTCTGAATAGAACAGCAAATAAAAGGAGTTTTTCGCCGGTTAAATTAAACTGCGACATTTTATCAGATTCGATTGGGCAGGTGTGGAGTGATAATCAAATACTTTTTACAAGAACTACTGCATCAACATATACTATTTCTACGGTTGCTACAAATTCATTAGAAATTGATTTTGAGAAATTATTATTCAAAATGAACTGTATCAATTATAAAGAGCAGAGCAATATTGTTTATCAAAAATTGATCGAGAAAATTGCGGAGAGATATCAAATTCCTTTTAAACTTCTAACATTAAAAAAGAATGAAATAGGGGTTCCTTTTTTAATTTTCAAAGGCTCTGTTTTTAAAATCAACTTCTCTATAAGTCACCATGGAAACTATGGTTTTCTCGCCATACAATCTTAGTCAAAAAATAAAATTAGCATCTCATATCGCAACATATACAAATTGATGTGTATCTTTGCAAAGATTGAATTTCGACGATATTTATCCTTGTAATTGTTCGTATTTCTAAAAGGGCATCTTTTTTTTATACCATAATTCTTTCCTATCATACGTTAATTTTTTCAATTTACTTCATTAAGTAGCTTCAATTAATAATTTAAAAAACAGGTTAATGGCAAAATCCCAACAAACATTTAATAAATCAGAAAAAGAAAAGAAAAGATTAAAAAAGAGAGAGGACAAAAGGAAAAAAATGGAGGCCCGTAAACTCGAGGCACAAGAGAACGGAAAAAAGGGAATTCAGTTTGCTTATGTAGATCACGATGGAAATCTGACAGATACACCACCAGATCCAAGTATGAAAATTGAGATAGATGCAGAAAGTATTGAAATCGCGATCCCTAAGAAAGAAGAGTTAGAAGAGCCGGATCCAATTAGAAATGGGAAAGTTTCCTATTTTGATACTTCAAAAGGATTTGGATTTATTATTGATCTCGAAAATAATGAAAAATATTTTACCCATGTAAGTGGTCTTATTGATGAAATTGCTGAAAACGACAAAGTAACTTTCGAACTCGAAAGAGGAATGAAAGGTATGAATGCGGTTAAAGTAAAAAGAGTTTAAAACATTTATTTTTTTAAATATTTTATTCTGAGTTGCTTTTAAAATCATAGATTTGAACGCCATATTGAACATACGTTAAATCTGGTTTTAATTGATACATACAACTCAAAACAAAATAATTTGGCAAAACCTCAATATAAAGTATTAATCGTATTGGCTTTTTTTGCCATTTACGTCATATGGGGTTCAACTTATCTTTTGAACAAGATCATTGTAGGCCAGGTTTCACCGTTATACCTTGGAGGGATAAGATTTATTTCGGCCGGCACAATTATTTTCATTATTTCTAAATTTTTAAACTACGATTTAAGCATTTCAAAAAGGCAATTTATCAATTCGGTAATTGCCGGATTTTTATTCCTAACCTATGGTAACGGGGTGTTTGTTTGGGCACTTAAATATGTTGATAGCGGTTTTGCCGCTCTTTTAGCTTCTACACAACCCATTTTTGTTTTACTGTTAATGCGGCTTATTTACAAAGAAAAAATTCTTCCCAAAGCAATTATTGGGGTTGTTTTGGGCATAGTGGGTATGATCTTATTGGTTAATCAACAAGGTTTGGATTTCCAAGGAAATAGTTTTATCGGAATTTTAATGATTTTAACTTGTGTTATCAGTTGGAGTTATGCCAGTGTTTTTGTGGCAAAACACGAAATGCCTTTAAACTATTTTGTTAGCACAGGTTACCAAATGATGACAGGTGGAATCCTTTTACTTATTGTCAGTTTTCTTTTGGGAGAAGAATGGCTTTCACCGATATTTTGGAGCAAGGCATCATTATTGTCAATGATATTACTAATTGTCTTTGGAAGTATTGTTGCATTTACTTCATTTAATTACTTATTAAAAGTTGTTTCAACCGAAAAAGTATCTACCTCCGCCTATGTAAATCCTGTCATTGCCCTGATATTGGGCTGGTATGTACTGGATGAAAACTTGTCCTTCCAATCTATTTTGGCAACCTTAATTTTACTTACAGGAGTTTATTTTATCAATCGTAAAAAGAGACTTTTTAAATAGTTTGAAAAAATATAAGATTCACTTAAATTGCGTTTAAATAATTTGATAAAATGGATTACTTCCTAATCATTACTGTGCTTGTTACTATTTCCGCTATTTTTGGATATATCAACGTCAGGTTTTTAAAATTACCTAATACCATAGGCTTGATGTTGATTACTATACTTTTTACCTTAGGTGTATTTGCCATAAGTGCATTTGATTCAACTCTTCTCAATGCAGAAAAATATATCATAACTCACATTGATTTTAAGGAGGTACTTCTTGATATCATGTTAAGTTTCTTATTATTTGCCGGCGCCTTACATACCAATTTTGAACAATTGAGAATTCAACGTTGGCCGGTTTTGGTATTTTCCACTTTGGGTGTATTGATATCGACCTTTTTGGTGGGTATTGCTATGTTTTATATCCTGCCCTTGTTAGGACTTGAAGTTCAGTTGATCTATTGTTTATTGTTTGGAGCACTTATTTCTCCTACAGACCCGATCGCTGTTCTAAGTATCCTTAAACAGGCCGGTGCTCCTAAGCGACTTGAGACGAAAATAGTTGGGGAGTCTCTCTTTAATGATGGAGTAGGAGTAGTGGTCTTTTTAACAATTTTTAAAATCGCCCAACTAGGGGGAACAGGAATATATTTTACTGACGTTGCAAAACTATTTGCTCAAGAGGTATTTGGAGGTTTGTTTTTAGGTGCAATTTTAGGTTTTGTAACCTATCAATTAATGAAATCTATTGACGATTACGATGTGGAAGTTATCATCACCTTAGCGGCAGTAATGGGTGGAACTGCAATTGCTCATCGATTACATGTTTCTGCTCCTCTGGCAATGGTGGTTGCAGGATTAATTGTTGGCAATGATACCGTCAGAAATAGTGCCATGTCTAAGATTACGGAAAGTTATGTAGATAAATTTTGGGAACTCATCGATATTCTTTTAAATACGATTCTATTCGTTCTTATAGGGATGGAAATACTGGTACTTTCTTTTGAACCTAGTTATATAAAAGCCGGTTTAATTGCCATTCCTGTGATCCTTCTTTGCAGGTATTTATCATTGATAATACCGGTGAAATTTTTTGAGAAAAAATTAGATTTTGTTCCAAGAACCAATTTAATTATGACCTGGGGTGGTTTACGAGGTGGAATTTCAATTGCACTTGCGCTTGGTCTACAGCCAGAAATGCATCGAGATTTGTTTTTAGTTATTACCTATATGGTGGTTGTTTTTTCCATTATCGTTCAGGGTCTCACAGTTGGAAAGCTTGTTAAAAATGTCACGAAAAATTTACCTGTGGATAATTGATTTGCTCAACATTTTTAGTCACCCTAATGAGCAAATTCACCCTTTAATTTGTTTAAAATATATTTAGGCGCTTCTTATAATTATTAAATTAAATTCTACATTTGACGAGATTTTCACGACTCAACTATTTCTTTTGGCTTCTCAAAAAGTAAGGGAGTTTGCTGGAAAAATGAAAAAATTATTTAAACCTTTTATTCTTTATATTTTTTGAAAAAAGACAAATCGAGCGCCCGGAAAATTTTACTGGTCTCAAAATACGGGGAAACCTTAGATATTGCCAATGCCATGCTTAAAGAAGGTAATATTGTCAAAATGTACATCGAGGAAAAATTTTGCCGTGAAATTGGAACAGGATTTTGCCTAAAAGTTTCAGATTGGAAGAGGCATATTGATTGGGCCGACTTAATTATTTTTGATTATACAGGCTATGGTGAAGCGTGCGAAAAATTGCGAAATTCAGGAAAATTAGTTGTAGGAGGCTCACGTTATACAGATCGTCTTGAACTGGATCGAAATTTCGGCCATGAGCAATTAAAAAAGCATAAAATAAAGGTAATACCGTCTCATGAATTTCACAATTTTCATGAAGCCATCAACTTTATTGAAAAAAATCCGGATGCCTACGTTGTTAAGCCATCCGGAGAAACGCAAGAGCTAAAGCAACTTTTATTTGTAGGAAATGATGATGAAGGTTATGATGTAATGCGTATTTTAAGAGCTTATGAAAAGTCGTGGGGCGATAAATTTGGTAATTTTCAAATTCAAAAAAAGGTAAAGGGAGTTGAAATATCAATTGCTGCTTTTTTTAATGGGACAGAATTTCTACAACCGGTCAATATTACCTTTGAACATAAAAAATTGTTTCCAAAAGAATTAGGGGTTTCAACGGGCGAAATGGGAACTAGCATGTTCTGGACCAAAGATTCTCCCATTTTTGATGCAACCCTTAAAAAATTTGAAACTACTTTGGCAAAGGCGAATTTTATTGGTCATTTAGATATTAATTGCATTGTAAATGGAAATGGAATTTTTCCACTTGAATTTACTTCACGGTTTGGCTTTCCTCAGATTATGATTCAACGTGCGGGGATTTTGGAGCCTATGGGTGATTTTTTCTTTAAATTGGCAAAGGGTCAAAAATTTAAAATAAATGTGAGAAAGGGGTTCCAAGTTGGTGTTTATATAGTTGTTCCACCATTCCCTTATGAAGACAAGAAAACATTTGAACTTTTTTCTAAAGATGCTGTGGTCATTATAAAGAAGGAAATGAAGGAAGGCTTGCATCCGATGCATTTGAAAAAAGTAAAGGATGAATGGCTTATTACAGGTGATACTGGAATTGCCTTGTTGATCACGGGTACTGGTCTCACCATGCGTGACGCACAAAAAAACATGTATAATCGCGTTCAAAATGTAATAGTGAACAATAGTTACTATAGAACCGATATCGGTGATCGGTGGCATGAGGATTCAGATAAGTTATGGTCTTGGGGTTTACTATAATGAAAAATAATGCTTAAAAATATTAGTCAGAATGCCGGTCGTTTTTTTGAAATTCTACCCAAAGATTGGCAAGATTCGATAGTGCCTTATTGGAAAGATTTAGAAAATAGCACTCAAGTCTATATTATTGAAGAGGGGGATCAAATAATTGTGGGAGGGATGGTTTTTTCAAATCTTATTCCGGAAATGAAAGAGTATACCGATGAAGCAAATTGCTGGTTTTTAAATAATTATCTATACATAGGGTACCTTTGGGTGCCAGAGAACAAACGCGGTAAAAATCTGGGCTCAACATGGCTTCAAGAATTGCGGGCGCTGAATAAAAATCAAAAATACTGGCTAACGATAGAAGAGCATGGTTTAGGTGGATTTTATTTAAAGAACAATTTTAAATATATCAAAACATTAGAATTAGAAAGTACAAAAGAAGAATTGTTTGCTGATTAGGAATGGATAAACAATGTAGA
>CAZWAN010000120.1:0-5986 GCA_964631875.1 uncultured Flavobacteriaceae bacterium | reverse complement strand
AAAATTTTAAAAAAGAATGCAAATTCTATAGATACTCCCCTTGAAATTGTTCAGGGAATTGAGGGTTATTTTTATTCGATGAACGCATTAAATGGAAACTTATATGCTACAGATGCTAAAGATTACCAGAGCGAGGGCGAGTTAAAAGTTTTTAATGCAATTAAGGGAGTTGAGTTAGAAAAGGTAGTTACAGGAATTATTCCTGGTTCTGTTGTATTTCAATAAATTCATCTATTTTATATAAAAAAAGGAGGTTTTACCCTCCTTTTTAATTTTAGCTTCCCATCATTTCAAAATCTCCGCCTCCGTCAAAATCACGGTTGAATTCTCTTTTCTTTTTCTGTTTCAAGCGATAGGTAAAAGTAAGCCTGAATTGTCTAACTCTCCATTGAAATTCACTTTCTGAATAAAAAGTATCAGTAGTGGTTTCCATCATTCTTTTTCTCGAGTTGAACAAATCACTGATATTGAATGAGATGGTTCCATCTCCGTCCATGATATCTTTACTAAAGGCCATGTCGGTAGAAAACATTCCTTTGTATTTATTTTGTGCATTTTCGCGAGGACCCATATACATCATATTTGTTTGCCAATCAATGCTGTACGGTAATACTACTTTTGCGCTTAAACGCGTGAACCAACTCAAATTATCTGCACCAAAATCTACGCCTTCATAAAAGCCTTCTACGATATTTTGAAAGAAGTTAAAACTAGCATTGAATCGCCAGTTCTTTTTTGGCGTATAATTTGCGGCGACTTCAAAACCGTATCGATCTTCAGTACTCAAGTTTATGGGGAATCTTTTAATAATTGGGATTCCTCCTTCTGTAGTTTCTCCTGTATCTTCTGTTATGAATTGGAAGACATCTGTTGCATGATTGTAATAAACAGAAGTATTTAAGGTTATTTTCGGCCATCTTTTAAAGTAACCTAATTCAAAGGCGTCAGATATAGAGGGGTTTAAATAGGGATTTCCTTGAAAAATATTCGTTTCACTAGACCGCGATGGGAATGGGTTGATCAATCTAGATCTCGGACGTCTAATCCTCCTGTTATACCCTAAAGTAATGTTTTCTTCTTCTTGCAATTCATAACCTAAATTTACTGTAGGAAACCAATTCGTATAGTTTCTTTGTGCGGCAAGATCCTCTCGATCGACTATCTCTATATCTATATCTGTAATTTCCATTCTAAGTCCGAGTAATCCGCTGAATTTATTGAACTTAGCTCCATATTGAGAATATGCAGCATGTATTTTTTCATCGTAATTAAAAATATTTGATAGATTAGAGTCAAGTATAAAATCTCCGTTATCATCCTCGAAATATACCCTAAAGTCTGTGGTCTGATCTAATATATTACTTCGAACTCCTGCTTCAAACTGATGGTCATTTTCCATGGGTAAAACGTAATCGGCTTGAAATAGATATTGTTTTTCGGGAGTTTCAGTGCTATTTTGTTCGCCTAATTTTTCTTGTTCAATCGGGAATAGCTCTTTTTCATTGATATCTGTGAATTGCTTTTCATAATTGTCTTCAAACTGGAAATCGGCAGTTAATTTGTGCCCATTACTATTAAAATTATTCATGTAATTTAAGTTGTATTGCCAGTCCTTTCGATCTTCAGAGTCATCACTGGTTCTAACTATAAAATCAGTTTCAACAAAATTTAAATCATATTTTGTTGTTTCATTCACAGTTTCATCATCACCTTTAGAATTTCTGTAAATAAAACTGGCAATAATTGAACTATTTTCAGTTATAAAGTATTCCACACCAAAATTGGTGTTGATATTATTATTGATACGATTATATTCTCTATTTTCTTTAACAATTGGAGATACGGGATTATTAAAAAATTCAGAATAATATTTTGCATTTCCGGGAGAATTGGTATAACTGTATCCCGTATTATTGAAGAAGTTGAATTTATTTTTTCTGTAATTCAAATTCACAGAACCACCTGCATTATCCGGGTAACCACCAAAGATTGTTGCATTTGCATTAAAACCGTCATTAGATCCCTTCCTCAAGATAATATTTACGATTCCGGCTGTACCTTCGGCATCATATCTGGCGGATGGACTCGTGATGACTTCAACTTTTTCGATCATTTCAGCAGAAAATTGCCTCAGGGCTTCATTGTCTGATCCGCCTACCAAATTATTGGGCCTGCCATTAATGAGAATACGGACATTTTCATTTCCTCTTAAACTCACTGCTCCATCCACATCAACTGTTACAGACGGCACGTTGTTTAATACATCAATCGCATTCCCACCCTTAACCGTCATGTCTTTACCTACATTGTAGATTTTTTTATCCAATTTTATCTCGACCGTACTTTTTTCGGCGATAACCTGCACCTCTTCAAGATTTTCTGCGTCTTCTTCGAGAACAACTGTACCTAAATCAATGTTTTTATCTACAACTATTTCACCTAAATCCTTTGTTTTGAATGAAATAAATTCGATACTAACCATATATTTCCCTTGTGGAACATCTATTGTAAATTTCCCTTTGTCATCTGTAATCCCACCAAAAATCTGTGTACCTGTAATTGGTTTTACAACAATAGTTGCATATTCTAATGCCTGGTTAGTAGTTTTATCGTGAACTACTCCTTTTATCTCAAAATTGACCTGGTTTTGTGCGCTCCCCACATTGGGAGGTCTTTGAGCGTGGATTTGGTTAAAAAATAAAAAGGAAAATATATATAATAAAATGTACTTCGCCATGTTCCGTAAAATTGATTTGAAATTTGACAGGCGAAATTAGATTTAGTTTAATGGGCGCTCTGTTAATAGTATGTTAAAAATACTTTTATTTTTTTACTGTAAATTCAGTGATTTCTGAAAAAAAGTTTAATTTTGTGGTTCTAAAAATACATAAATGGAATTTTCACACTTTATAGGTTACATTGTTTTTATGATCATCTTTACCATGGGATTTTGGTTGATGATATTTTTGGCTACTTTCGTAGTGCCTTATTGGTTGATTGGAAATTTTTTAGAAGATAGAAAGTTAAAAAGAGCTGCAAAAAAGCAGAAAGCATAAATGAAGGGGTTTGATTCGTTTCGAACCCTTTTTTAATTCTTCTCATCTTCATCTATTTCAAAAATATTTTGTTTGAGCTCGTTGGCTCTGTTTTTATTATTTCGTTTTGGCGCTTTGTTAAATCTATAAGAAAAAGAAAGTAAGAATTGCGGATCAAAAATGGAATACTTGTTAGTAATTGCTTCAGCCTCAGTTGATTCATATATAATTTTTCTGGTTTTAAATAAATCATTGGCTGTAAACGCAAGTGTAGCCGTATTATCTAATAGATCTTTACTCAAAGCTAAATTGACGTATTGTATCGCTTTAAGTTTAGTAAGCCCTGTTATTTTTTCGCTTTGATAGGTGTAACCAGGTTGAATTTTCCACGAATTGCCAAATCGCAAATCCAAAATGGCATTTCCGTAAAACACAAAATCTTCGGCATCATATAGTCCACCTTCCGTTTCAGTTAACTCAAAATAATAAGGACTTAATAAAGTTCTGAATCTTATCTGCTTTGATAATGGATAAATGAAGTCGAATTCAATTCCATATTGATTCAAATTACCATTGTTAATAGGTTTTCTTAGAAAAATATCAAATCCTTCTTCCGTTTGCTCTCCTGTATTTTCCAATACAGAAAGTACTTGGTCATGATCTAAGGATGCAAAAACAGCTGTATTTAAGGAACCACTTTTGAATTGCTTGTAATATTCAGCCACGAAGTAATCAGAATAATAGGGTTTTAAGTTTGGATTCCCAGTAACGATAAATCTTTCATCTGCAAATGAAATAAAAGGGTTTAACTGGGCTACCGATGGCCTGTATATAGATCTTGAATAGTTAAAAGTGATCATACTTTCATCATCAAAACTATATCCGATTAAAGCGCTTGGGAAAAAGTCGGTGTATTGAGATGCATTCTCAGTCTTATTTGTCAAATCACTTGTGATCACATCACTAAACTCAGTTCTTAAACCAATAGAAAAATTCCATCTTTCCGTTTTTTTACCTAAGTTGACATAGCCTGCCAAAACAGTTTCTTTGTACCCAATATTATTTTCAAAACCCTCGATTGGCTCAAAGGTCTTCGGAATTGGCGCAAAATTGTAAATATTGAAATCATTTTTATAGTCTCTGTAATTGGCCTTTACACCGGTTTCAAAAAGCCAATCCGTATTAAAAGGCAGACTGTAGTCTGTCTGGCCCATAACAGTGTAATATTTTTGGATTTTAGTTGTTTTTTGCTGATCGGTCGATAAATCGGGAGATAGGATCGTATTTAAAATGTCCATTTGGTTGTCGGATTCCGACTGATCGTATTTTACATCGAAAGTGAGTTGATGACCCTCCTCATTAAACTCAGTTCTATAGCTTACTAAAAACTCTATATAATTTTCATCAGTGTTGTCCCAAACATCTCGATAGTTTTTATTCAATACAATATCATTCAAACTGAAATCTGTTAAATCGAGCTCAGATTTAAAATTTTTATTCGCCATGCTGTAAAGCAGGGAAGAGTTCAAAGAATTTTTATCGTTTAGTTTAAATTCGCTGCCCACATTAAACAAGAAACTATTTCTCTGTCTGAAATCATCCCTGGTTTCATATAAATAGGGACCGTTTTCAGGCTCGATAACATTGTAGAACTGATCTATTTCTGAAAACTTAATTTGGTTGTCATGATTAAAACTAGCGGTTGAATAGACATTGATCTTATCTGAGTTATAATTTATAAATGAAGAGCCGCCGGCCTCAGTGGGAATTCCTCCATGGACTTCTATAGTTCCGTTAAGTACCTCATTTCCACCTTTTTTGAGAACAATATTTACAATTCCTCCTCCGGATTGTGCATCATATTTGGCCGATTTACTGATTATTTCGACCTCCTTAATGGAATTTGAAGGAATCGCTTGAAGTAGATCTGAGTAATTACCGGCTGTTGCAAATGGCTTTCCATTTACCAATATCATGGCCTCACTTCCTCGAATAATTACTTTCCCCTCTTCATCGACTCTTAAGGAGGGCGTATTTTCAAGAACGGTTATGGCATTACCACCCAAATTTCCAATGTCTTTTGACGCGTTATAGATCTTCTTATCAAATTTATAATCCATCAAATTAGTTCTGCCAACAATTTCAATCTCGTCTAGATTTTCAGATGATTCTTCAATTTCTATCGTCCCGAGCTCTAAGTCTTGATCTATATTTATTTGATTGATAACAAAAGGTTTATATGATAGGAATTGAAAAGTTACTTTATAAATTCCGAATGGAATATCAATCATAAAGTTCCCTTTATTATCGGTGACAATACCTTTAAATTCGGTATTTTCAAAATTATAGAAAGTTACTGTGGCGTAGGGTAAGGGCTGGTGGTTTTGACCATCTTTTACTATACCTCTAATTGTCGCAGAATTGGTATTTTGACCAATGGTAAAATACGAAATAAAAAAAAATAATATGATCAGAGGAATAATTTTCATTCGTCAATATCAAACGCGTAAAATAGATAAAAATTTCTAGCGAATTGTTAGTGAAATTCGGTAAATTTTCGCCTACCTAAAAACCACTAGTTTTTATTTGTTTTTGATGAATGAAGCTATGTTTTCCGGGGGTCTGCCAATAACTCCTGTGTTATCAGAAATCACAATGGGTCGTTCAATTAATTTTGGATTATTGACTAGAGCTGTTATGATTTCATCACCCGATAATTTTTTTCCTTTATAATTATCTTTCCAGTCAGTTTCATGAGTTCGAACCAAATCAATTGGTTCGATTTTTAGACTACTTATAATTTCTTCCACCTCTCCTTTGGTAAGCGGATTTTTGAGATATTCAACAATCTCAAAATTAAGTTTGCTGTTTTCAAGAATTTCTAGTCCCTGCCTACTTTTGCTGCATCTAGGATTATGGTAAATTTTGATCATCTAACAATATTTTATTGA
>CAZWAN010000119.1:0-6010 GCA_964631875.1 uncultured Flavobacteriaceae bacterium | reverse complement strand
TATGACAGTTTCGGTAACCCATTAGAAGTTTCTCAGAATTTAGGAAGTCATACCTCTTATATCTGGGGATATAATAATCAGTATCCTGTTGCCAAAGTTGAGAATGCTACGTATAGCCAGTTAATTGGTACAGGAATAAATTTGACGACAGTAAATAACAGTAGCACTACTGATGTCAACATGCGAACTGAACTAAATAAATTAAGAAATCTAACGGGGAGCTATGCTACAACTTATACTTATGATCCATTAGTTGGCATGACTAGTTCAACTGATCCCTCAGGTTATACAACCTTTTATGAATATGACAATTTTAATCGATTGAAATTCATAGAGAATAAAGATTCTAAAGTGGTTAAAAGTTTTGACTATCACTATAAAACCGAAGTTCCACAATACACTGTTTCAAGTACTACCAATGGCAACGGAACCGTAAATTTGAGTTCAACAATAGTTAATGAAGGTGATGATGTTACGGTTTCTGTAAGTCCTAATTCCGGATATCAGATCAGCTCAATTAAGGTTAATGGGGTTTCGAGAAGTATTTCTTCTTCATTTGTTATAAACAATATCACGACCAATACGGTTGTTGATGTACAGTTCGCTGTGGTAGCGGCAACGCTAACTGTTTCCCCAACAAGCATGAGTTTTGATTTTCTCGGATCTGATTGGAATGTTTCTGTAACAGCAAGTGGTAACTGGACAGTGACAAAATCAACAAGTTGGATCACCATTAGTGCAACCAGTGGATCAGGAAACGGAAGTTTTACCATAAGACCTTTGAAGAATTATGGACCACCAAGAACCGGGACAGTAACAGTTACTCAGGGAAGTACTAGTAGAATAATTTATATCTCTCAATCTGAAGATCCTGAAGGAGGAATGCAATAAGTAAAATTACAAAATCAACCAATTTTAAAATTTTCAAACTATGAAAATTAAAGTAATAACAATTATAATTACCTTGCTAAGTATTGGGTTTCTTCACTCCCAGAGCAACGACCAGAACTATGTAAAAACTACGGTTTATAAAGATGGATTTATGGGTAGTGCTGTGGACAATGCCACGAGTGATCAGATGATAGAGACGGTGGAATATTTTGATGGTTTAGGAAGACCCATTCAAACGGTAGGTGTACGCCAAGGGGGTAATGATAAAGATATTGTTAGCCATGTGGAATATGATTCATTTGGCAGACAGGAGAAAGAATATTTACCGATACCCGGAACAGCCAATAGTGGCGATTTTAAAGTGATAAGTGTGTTGAATGATATCCAAAACTACTACTATAACAATCATTCAGGGGAGTGGACATCAAAAAGTGTCTCCAACCCCTATTCGCAAAAAGTATTTGAAAACTCACCCTTGAATAGAGTTTTGAAGCAAGGAGCACCGGGACAGGACTGGAAGATAGGGCAAGGACATGAAATTGAGTTTGGTTACTCTACCAATGATGGAACAACAAGTACAACCAAAGTAAGACTCTATACAGTAACTTTAAGTTCAGATTACACGCCAACCTTAGCCGGAGGAACGAGTTATTACCCTGCCAATACCTTATACAAAACCACCACTTATGATGAAAACCACAGTTCAGGAACAAACAATTCCACGGAAGAATTTAAAGACAAACAAGGAAGAGTTATATTAAAAAGGACCTATAACAATGGTGCACACGACACCTATTATGTCTATGATGATTTTGGCAATTTAACCTATGTACTTCCACCGAAATCGGAGCCCCAAAGTGTAAAACCCGATGCCACAGAACTATCAGAATTATGTTACCAATATAAATATGATGAAAGAAATAGATTGGTAGAAAAGAAAATACCGGGTAAAGATTGGGAATACATCGTTTACGATAAACTGGATCGACCCATACTTACCCAAGACGCCCATTTAAGAAGCACAAACCAATGGTTGTTTACCAAATATGATGCTTTGGGAAGAGTTGCTTATACGGGGATATATAACCACAGCGCATCAGTTGATCAAAAATCCATGCAAAGTTTGCTATACACCAATCGAAGCTCAGAGGCAAGTCATTATGAAGATAAAACCGGATCAGGAGATTATTATAGCAATAGTGATTTTCCAACCTCCAATTGTGAAAAACTCACGCTGAACTATTATGATAATTACACATTTAATCGTGCGGGTGCGGGTACCACTGCCACGAGCTTTGGCGTTGCGAGCAATACCAATGTAAAAGGACTTCCAACCGGAAGCAGAACAAAAGTATTGGGAACAACAAGTTGGATTACCAATGTGATTTACTATGATTCACATCTAAGACCGATATACAATTATACCAAGAACGATTATTTGGGTACAACCGATATGGTAGAGATTAAATTACTGCAAGATGGCAATTCCAATGATATAAGAGGGCTGACCCACGAGACCAAAACCACCCATAAGAAAACAGGAAAAACAGACATAGTAAGCACCGATAAATTTACCTATGACCATAGCGGAAAGCTACTTACCCAAACTCAAAAAATAGGTTCGCAACCCGAAGAATTAATAGTTTTAAATGAGTATGATGATTTGGGGCAATTGAAGAGCAAAAAAGTAGGAGGCGATGTGGCCACAGTCATAGGAAACTCCATAGGTTTACAAACTGTTGATTATACCTACAACATAAGGGGATGGTTAACGCAAATAAACAACCCAACTACTTTAGGAATGGATCTATTTGGTTTTACGATTAATTACAATAAAGTGAGCCATTCTGGGACAAAATTGTACAATGGGAATATCTCTGAAACAGAATGGAAAACACAAAATGACAATATCCTTAGATGGTACAAATACGGGTACGACCCTTTGAACAGAATAACATCAGCCATAGACAATTCAACCAATTACAATCTAAACTCCGTGGTGTACGATAAAAATGGCAATATCACAGCCTTAAATAGAAAAGGACATACCAATGTAGGAGCAACTAATTTTGGTACGATGGACAATTTGGTTTATACCTATGAAACCACGAGCAACAAGCTCAAAAAGGTGTTGGACAATGGCAATGATTATTATGGCTTTGTTGATGCTGTAAACCAAACTACAGAATTTACCTACGACACCAACGGAAACATGATATCCGATGCCAACAAAGGAATTACCAATATTAGCTACAACCATTTAAATTTACCAACGGTTGTTACCATAAACGGACAAAATATTTCTTATTTTTACGATGCCACAGGAGTAAAACTTAGAAAAACAGTGAACGGAATTAACACAGATTACGCCGGTAATTATATTTACGAAAGCAACCAGCTTCAATTTTTAAACACCCCGGAGGGTTATGCAGAGCCTATAGACGTCACTAATTACACTTTAGGGTTTAGGCATACTTTTCAGTACAAAGATCACCTGGGTAACATACGCTTGTCATACAAAGACCTCAACCAGAATACCGGTGCTATAAGTTTGAGTATAGTTGAGGAAAACAACTACTATCCTTTTGGGTTGAAGCATAAGGGGTATAATGGTACTGTTAATGGCGCAGACTATCCATATGGGTTTCAAGACCAGGAAGAAACCAATGACCCTTTTGGATTTAATATGATAGAGTTTAAATATCGCATGCACGACCCGGCAATAGGAAGGTTTATTCAGGTTGACCCGTTGGCGGCAGAATATGTATATAATGGCACCTATAATTTTGCGGAGAATAGAGTTATTGATGGAAATGAATTGGAAGGTCTTGAATGGGAAAGGTTTGCAATGGGCGTATCACAGGTTATCTCAGGATTGTCAAATTACTATAACAACGCAACCTATGGGGAAGCACATAGGCAGATAGCTACTTCTAAAACTTCTGATGGAGTAAAAAAAGAACAAATAAAACATGAGGGGCAATCAAATAGGATAACCGCAATGAAGGATATAAGTAAAGGGGGGATAGAAGCTTTTAAAGGCGGTGCAAAGATTGTTGGTGAAGGTCTAGAAAATATTGGTGATGGGGCTTCACTTTTAGCTTACTCAACTGGTCAAGTAGAATTTCTACCATTAACAGAAGGGATTAGCATGACAGGTGAATTCATAAATGCATCAGTAGATTTGAGTGATGGTAAAAGCCCTACTATTGTTGGTATCGAATTACTTTTTTCGTATAGTTTAGGTGAAGTTGGAGAAGCAGGAGTAGCAGCAACAAGAAAAGTAGCAGGAAAAGAATATGTTAAATCAGGGGCTAATAAAATTTCAGAAACAATAATTAAAGGATCAGAAGCATTAAATCAAGAATATTTTGAGACAAAAATTGCTCCTTCAATATCTTTACCATGGGAAGATCCAAATAAAGACTAAAGTTTTATTGTAAGATGAATTATATAAATTTGATTGTTGGGTTGCTTTTTATTTTTTTCGGAACAATTTACTTTTCATATATTTTTAAACGCGAAAAAAAAGTAAGAAATGATGGTATGATACAATCTTTTAGAGTAAAAAAAAGGATGTCAATGTTAGGTTTGATATTCGTTGGAATTTATATGTTATATAGAGAATTACAAAAAATTTTATGAGAAGCAGAATTATAGTTCTAATTTTAATAGTTCCAATGTTTATCTTTTCTCAGGATACTGAAAATTGCAATGGTCTAAAATATGGGTCATTTGAACTTTATGAAAACGGTAAAAAAATTGGCAATATCTTTAGAAAAGATAATTTGCAGATAGAGAAGTATTTTGAAAGAGACACTTATACTTTTGTAAAAATTAAACAAAGCAATTGTGAGTTTTATTTTAATGCTTATGAAGTAAAAAATGAATTAGATACCATAACTTGGTTTGTGTCTTACAAAAAAATAAAGAAAGATCATTATTCCTTTACAGGTGAACCTAAGTATTTGAAAATAGATTATAAATATAATGGAGAAATTAAAAAGATAAATGATGAAATTAGAGATAGAAAAATATTAGATATTTTCAAAGAATTAAAAAGCAATAATTGACCTTAACCGGCTTCTGATGAATTTGTTTTTTTCTTAAAGAGAAGCACTAAAAAATTGTGAACAAAAGAAAGTGACAAGCGGAACTACGATAACCACAGATTACGCGGGTAATTATATTTATGAAAATGGCAGTTTGCAGTTTTTCCATACCCCTGAAGGTTATGTAGAGCCCATCAATGCGAGCAATTACACTTTAGGGTTTAGGCATACTTTTCAGTACAAAGACCACCTGGGAAACATACGCTTGTCATACAAAGACCTCAACCAGAATACCGGGGCAATAAGTTTGAGTATAGTTGAGGAAAACAATTACTATCCTTTTGGCTTGAAGCATAAGGGGTATAATGGCACAGTTAATGGAAGGGAACATAAGTATAAGTACAATGGTAAAGAGTTGCAAGAAGAACTCGATTTGAATTGGTATGACTTGGGGGCAAGAAATTTAGACCACGCTTTAGGGAGGTTTATGAATGTTGACCCAAGATCAGAACAATATAATTTTCAATCTTCATATGCTTTTGCAAATAATAACCCTATATTTTTTGTTGATATTAATGGTGAAGGTGTATTAACGGATTACAAATTAGATAAAAAAACAGGTGATATTAGAAGAGTTGATGAGAATGACGGATCTGAAAAAAATAAAAATGATAGACTTTATGCGACAGATGATGAAGGAAATGTCGATGAAAATAAAAGTGTAACAGTTAATAAAAACAATAAAGACGATAGTACTATTATTTCTAGGTTGAGCGTTAATTTTGGAGAAATAGAACTACAAGATAAAACACAAGGTAAAGCCTCTTTGAGTTTTGCTGTTGCTGAGTCAATAGATGCAAATGATGTTTTCAAAGTCTTTAAATTCGCAGCTGACAAGTCTGAAGTTGAATGGTCAGTATCTAAAATAGATTTTAGCGGATCTCAAATTTACAACATTGGGACATATCATAATCAAAATATTTCACCAGGCGCAGTGACCAAAGGAGGAACTATAATTGGAACTGTTCACTCACATCCAGGTATTCAACTTTATTATAATTCTAATG
>CAZWAN010000118.1:0-6291 GCA_964631875.1 uncultured Flavobacteriaceae bacterium | reverse complement strand
AATCCTTTATATTTAAACTTTTTAAATTTCCTAAATTGTTTTTCATTATTAAACCCCCAAATTAATGAGAGATTCTTTCAATTTCACTTTTCTATTATATTTATTGGTCCGTATAAAAATTTTTACCTGAAATTTTTTAGACTCAAGCCTCTCAAAAGGATATAATGATCAATTGGGGATATTCGTTCATTAAAGTTTTCAATTTAAATCAGATACAATTAATTAAATAACCAAAAATCAATTAACTATGAAATTAAAATCCCTTTTCTTACTGCTCTTTGCAGTTTTTTTCTCAGGTTACATTTTTGGGCAATCAAAGCCCAATATCTTAGTGATTTGGGGTGATGATATCGGAACCTGGAACATCAGCCACAACAACCGCGGAATGATGGGTTATGAAACGCCCAACATCGACCGAATTGCCAAAGAAGGTCTTGCTTTTACCGATTATTACGGACAGCAGAGTTGTACGGCTGGTCGTGCTGCTTTTTTAGGCGGCAATGTACCGGTAAGAACCGGGATGACCAAGGTAGGCATGCCGGGTGCCAAAGAAGGCTGGCAAAAATCTGACATTACCATCGCAACTGTTTTAAAAGGACAAGGCTATGCCACCGGACAATTCGGAAAAAATCATCAAGGAGATCGCGATGAGCATTTGCCTACTATGCACGGTTTTGACGAGTTCTTTGGGAATCTTTATCATTTAAACGCAGAAGAAGAACCGGAAAATGAAGATTACCCCACTGACATGAAGCTAAAAAACGGGAAAACTTTTGGTGAAGTATATGGTCCGAGAGGTGTATTACACACTTATGCCGATGGAAAAGGTGGTCAACGAATAGAAGATACCGGACCATTGACCAAAAAAAGAATGGAAACTGTAGATGATGAAACCTTAGCTGCTGCTAAGTTATTCATGAAAAAACAAGTGGATGCAGGAAAACCTTTCTTCACCTGGTGGAATGGAACCAGAATGCACTTTAGAACTCACGTTAAAGAAGAACGCAGACATAAGGGAAATGATGAGTACACCGATGGAATGATTGAGCACGATATGCACGTTGGTATGTTGTTGGATTATTTAGATGAACTAGGAATTGCAGACAACACCATTGTTTTGTATTCTACAGATAACGGTCCTCATTACAACACATGGCCGGATGCCGGTACGACGCCTTTTCATGGAGAAAAAAACAGCAGCTGGGAAGGAGCTTACAGAGTTCCGGCATTTATCAAATGGCCGGGCAAATTTCAAGCAAATAAAACACTAAACGGAATTGTTGCCCATGAAGACTGGTTACCAACTTTTGCAGCCGTAGCAGGAAACTCAAATATTGCAGAGCAACTAAAAAAAGGCCTAACTGTAAATGGAAAATCTTATAAAAACTATATAGATGGGGTGAATCAGCTAGATTACCTTATGGGAAAAACTAAAGATTCACCAAGAGAAGGGTTTATCTATGTCAATGATGCAGGAGAAATTGCTGCCTTACGCTATGGAGATTGGAAAGCTATGTTTATGGAAAATAGAGCCACTAAATTACAGATCTGGTTGGAGCCATTTGTAGAATTGAGAGCACCCTATTTGATGAATCTAAGACGTGATCCCTTTGAAAAAGCTTTAGAAGGGTCTAATACCTATTATGATTGGTATATCGACAGGGCCTATATATTAATGGCTATGCAAGGCTATGCTTTTAATTTTCTAAGTACCTTTAAAGAGTATGTGCCGAGCCAGACGGCAGGTGACTGGAGTTTGAGTAAAACTCAAAAACAAATAGAGGCCATGTCAACAAAAAGTGACTAATTGAAATTACCATTAAAGCGATTTATAGCGTAATGGTTCAAACATGTCCTTCTGCTTAATGGAGCGAAGGACATTTGTTTTGTATGCCAACTAGTTTTATCTTTATGCACAACAACTCAAATGAACTGACTTGATTAAAGTAACCCTTCCTTAATCCAAATTTAAATACTCATGAAAACATCTTTCAGAACTTTTAGCCTTGTGTTATTCGCGCTATTATTTTTTATTTCATGCAAACAAACTACAACAATAGAGCCGGTTAATACGAAACAATTATCTAGTAATGAGCAAGTTATTATTGATCACCTCCCTTCTTGGAATGATTCAAAAGCAAAAAGAAATATTATAGCCTATGTTGAAGATGTCACAGATCGAAATAGCGCTAATTATATTGAAGTACAAGATCGCATTGCCACCTTTGATAATGACGGTACTTTATGGTCAGAGCAACCAGCCTATTTTCAATTGTTCTTCGCACTTGATAGAATCAAAGCCATGGCTGGAGAACATCCGGAATGGAAAAATAAGCAACCTTTTAAGGCGGTTTTAGAAGACGATATGGAAACCATCATGGCTTCCGGGCATAAAGGATTGGCTGAATTGCTTGTGGCCTCTCATGCCGGCGGTACAACAGAGGAATTTGAAAAAGCTGTACAGGATTGGATCAAAACAGCAAAACATCCCACTAAAAATGTTCCTTATGATCAATTGGTCTATCAACCTATGTTAGAACTGTTGGAGTATTTGCGCGCCAATAATTTCAAAACTTTTATCGTTTCAGGTGGTGGAATAGAATTTATGCGCGCTATCGTGCAGGATGTATACAAAATACCTGCCGAGCAGATCATCGGCAGCTCGATTAAAACTGAATTTGATTATAATAACGGGAATCCCGTGATAAGGAGGTTACCGGAAATCGATTTTATTGATGATAAAGAAGGAAAGCCGGTGGGCATAAACAAATTTATTGGTAAGAAACCTGTCTTCGCCGCAGGGAATTCAGACGGTGATTTACAGATGTTACAATGGACTGCTTCGAACAGCAAAAAGAATTTTGAATTGTACATTCACCATACAGATGAGATAAGGGAATGGGCTTATGACAAAGAATCACATATTGGGAAACTGGACAAGGGAATGACAGAGGCAAATGACAATGGATGGACAGTGGTCGATATGAAAAATGACTGGAAAGTGATTTATCCTTTCGAATTAAAATAATTCACACTGATCTACCGATTTTATTTAGGAGTACTTACAAATTATTTCAACCTTATCAATTGAACATACCTTATTAAGACAATAGCACATATAGAAATAGATAACATTCTACAAAACAAACTTGTAGAATTCTTGCCCGGTATATTTTATGTTTATGAATTCAGAGAAACAAATTTTGAACTTATCTTCTGGAACAAAAATCACGAGACGATAACTGGGTATTCTCCAGAGGAATTGAAGAATAAGAATGTGTTCGATTTTTTTTATCCGGAAGAATATCCTTTGATCGAGGAAGGTTTAGGTAAAATTTTAAATTCGGGGTTGGTAAAGCAGGTTTCAGCCAATTTAAAATTGAAAGACGGCAAAGTATTGCCATTTTTGTTTGAGGGATATTCATTCTATTCGAATGATAATTTATTTTTTATGGGTGTTGGTATAGATATGACCGAATTTTATCGAACTAAACAGAAGTTAACCCGTGCCAAGGCAAAGATGAGAACCATAAAAAATGAATTGAATAAGAAAGAAAGGGAGTTACTTTCTTTTGCTATGGACAAAACCAAGCAATATAGTTTTGAGTTAACATTCAAAAAGCAATTAAAAGAGCTTTTAAGCAAAGATCTGACTGAAATTAAAAAAGCACTGGTTCAAATTGAAAACGATTTTAACGCTCAACCTAAAGAAAATGAATTGTGGGAAGTTTTTAAATTGAGAATTATTGAAGTTTATCCGGATTTCTTTAAAAATTTGCAAGAAAAACACAGCAATTTAACTGCTTCAGAATTGAGAATTTGTGCTTATCTGAAGATGAAAATGTCTTCTGAGAATATTTCAAGTATTTTGAACATCACTAAAGATGGCGTAAAAAAAAGCCGTTACAGACTCAGAAAAAAATTAAGTTTGACAAGGCAAGAATCGCTCGATGAATATATAGATAAATTTTAATGTCTACTTTTTGTCTACTTTTTTGAGTCTGACGGAAAATCTATATTTTGTATCTTGTCACTTGGAATTCAAGAATCCAAAAAAATCAATTCTAACCAAATTATATTCTTATGAAGAAAAATTATTTATGGCTTTCGCTTTTGGCGATAGCCTTAACATTTCAACTCTATTCTCAAAAAAAACCCAATATCGTTGTGATTTGGGGTGATGATGTAGGCTGGTACAACGTCAGTGCCTATAATTTAGGAATGATGGGTTACAAAACGCCAAATATCGATAGAATCGCCAAAGAAGGTGCTTTATTTACCGATTGGTATGGCCAACAAAGTTGTACCGCAGGTAGAGCCGCCTTTTTAACAGGGCAATCCCCAATAAGAACGGGATTATTAAAAGTAGGATTGCCCGGTGCAAAAGAGGGTATGTCGATAAAGGATCCTACAGTAGCCGGATTATTGAAGGCTCAGGGATATATGACCGCACAATATGGAAAAAACCATTTGGGTGATTTAGATGAACATTTGCCTACCAATCATGGTTTTGATGAATTCATGGGTAATCTTTACCACTTGAATGCCGAAGAAGAGCCTGAAAATGCCGATTATCCGAAAGATCCAGAGTTCAAGAAAAAATTTGGTCCAAGAGGCGTAATTAAATCAACTGCAGGCGGAAAAATAGAAGATACTGGTCCGTTAACCAAAAAAAGAATGGAAACGATTGACTATGAAGTTACTGAAGGTGCTTTAAATTTCATAGATCGAGCAAGTAGTTCTGGTAAACCGTTCTTCTTATGGTGGAATTCTACACGTATGCATGTGAATACTCATTTAAGACCGGAAGCAGAAGGAACGACCGGCTTGGGAATCTATGCCGATGGTATGGTAGAACATGATAAGCATGTAGGTCAGATCCTTGATAAATTAGACAAATTGGGCATTGCAGACAATACCATTGTTATGTATTCAACCGATAACGGAGCCGAAATATTTTTATGGCCCGATGGCGGAATGACACCGTTCAGAGGTGAAAAAAACACCCCATTTGACGGTGGTTATAGAGTACCAACAGTTATTCGCTGGCCAGGTGTAATTAAGCCCGGTACTGTAATCAATGAGGTTGGTTCTCACGAAGATATGCTTCCAACCTTACTTGCGGCAGCTGGTGATGCAAATATTAAAGACAAACTTCTTAAGGGTGGTGTTTCAGCCATCGGAAGGTCTTACAAAGTTCACATCGATGGTTATAACCTGATGCCTGCACTTAAAGGTGAAGGAGCTTGGCCTAGAAAGGAATTTTTATATTGGACAGACGGTGGAGATTTGGCCTGCTTGCGATACGACCAATGGAAAGTTCACTTTTTGGAACAACGGGCGCATGGTTTTGATGTATGGCAAGATCCTTTCGTTCAATTGCGATTACCCAAATTGTATACCCTTCGTGGGGACCCATTTGAAAGAGCAGATCACGATGCAGAGCTTTACGCCAAATGGCGATTTGACAGAGCTTATGTTTTGGTACCTGCACAGGCCTATGTCAGTAAGTGGATTGGTAGTTTTAAGGACTTTCCTCCTCGTATGAAACCGGCTAGTTTTAGTTTGGATCAGGTGATGGATCAACTCAGCACACCCTCAGACTAATAAAAATCTTTTTTAAGTCTTGGATTTTATAACATTACCATAACATAATCTAAAAAAGCTGTTTCAAATTTGAGACAGCTTTTTTTAGTTAAAGACCTAATTGTATTTGGCAGATTTCAAAAAATTGATGACTTTAAAAATCATAATGATTTACGCTTTTGAATAGAGGTAAAGAAGACTTTATTACGTTTTGCCTTGAATCGCGGTATTAAACAATTTTCCGAATTTGACAGATTACACATCTATTTTAGGTTTCTTAAAATCATAAACATTCATTTTTTGGAGTAGCTCCTGCCGATAATTCCTTTTGTGATTATAAAAATAACGTATTCTGTTTTGAAAACAAATAAAAAGGGAGGCTTGCAGCCTCCCTTTTTTTAAAATGATAATACCTTTTATTCATACGCTTCAATATGAATGAGCATTAATTTCCATTCATCTTGCTCGTTCAGTTTCCATACCAAAGAAAGATTACCGGAATCCTTCTGGACTCCCGCAGCATCACTAATATCAAGATCATACTTTCCCGACATATATGCCACATCGCCATTTCCACCCATTATATATGGCTCTACAGATATATTCTTCACTACTTTTATTGCATTTTGAACCCACCCTCTTTCTATAGTTGAAAGACCTTTATAAACGGACTTCCCATTTACTGCTACCGCATCAAAATTAAGT
>CAZWAN010000117.1:0-6369 GCA_964631875.1 uncultured Flavobacteriaceae bacterium | reverse complement strand
GATTGCGACAAATTCCTTGATAGTTTGGCTTGTTCTGGGTATTTCTCTTGTGGTTATCTTTTTTTACGCTTATCAAAGACAAACGAATAAAACCCTTAGTAAAACAATTCCAAAAAAATCAAAAGAAACAGACACTAAAAAGGAATCGATATCAACAGATAAAAAAAAGAATGGCGTAGAATATCCATCTTTTCAAAAACGAAAATCCGGACTTACCTGGGGTGGTGGAAATATCCATGGCGCCAACGCCAAAAGAGGAGAAAGAAAAGGTTTTCTTAAAAAGTGACACAAACACCCTTTACTTCATCAAATTAATTTCAGCGATATTTTTAATTCTATTGCGTTCTAAAAAGGCATCGATGGTTTCAAAATGTTCCAATACCCTTTGATCTTTAAATTCAAACACCTTCTCTGAAAGTCCTTGTAAAAAATCCCTGTCGTGTGATACTAAGATCATTGTACCGTCAAAACGGGCCAATGCCTCTTTTAACACATCTTTAGATTTAAGATCTAAATGATTTGTAGGCTCATCCAAAATCAACAAATTCACAGGTTCCAGCAGAAGTTTGACCATGGCTAAACGCGTTTTTTCACCTCCCGACAAAAGATTTACTTTTTTATCCAAATCATCACCGCTGAACATAAACCCACCTAAAATATTCTTAATCTGTGTCCGAATTTCTCCTTCAGCTACTTCATCAACCGTTTGAAAAACTGTTAATTCTGGGTCTAATAGTGAAGCTTGGTTTTGAGCAAAATAACCCACTTTTACATTATGCCCGAGTTGGCAAGTTCCCTCCACCTCTATCTCATTCAAAATCGCTTTGATCATGGTCGATTTCCCTTCTCCATTTCTCCCTACAAAAGAAACCTTCTCCCCTCTTGCGATAGATAAATTAGCATTTTTAAACACAACCTTTTCTCCATATGATTTCGAAACATCTTTTACGGTAACCGGATAATCACCTGAACGAGGAGCGGGAGGAAAACGCAATTTCAATGCAGAATTATCAATTTCGTCAATTTCTATTATTTCCAACTTTTCTAACATACGCTCTCTTGAAGATACCTGATTTGTTTTGGAATAGGTTCCCTTAAATCTCTCAATAAACGCCTTGTTTTCGGCAATCATTTTTTGTTGTTCTTGATAAGCTTTAATTTGATGCGCTCTCCTATCGGCACGCAATTGTAAATAATGTGTATAATTTGCTTTATAATCGTAAATCCTTCCCATAGTTACCTCTATGGTTCTATTGGTGATATTATCAATAAATGCTCGATCATGAGAAATAACCATCACCGCATTGGCATTATTTACGAGAAAATTTTCCAACCATATTACCGATTCTATATCAATATGATTCGTAGGTTCGTCTAACAAAATTAGGTCAGGCTTTTGCAACAGGATTTTTGCCAATTCAATACGCATTCTCCATCCACCACTAAACTCTTTCGTTTGCCTTTTAAAATCTTCTTGTTTAAACCCCAATCCTTTTAGGGCCTTTTCAACTTCGGCATCGTAATTCACTTCCTCGAGTAGATAGAATTTTTCCCCCAGATCAGATACTTTTTCAATAATAGCCATATAAGCATCGCTCTCATAATCCGTTCTTGTCTCTAGTTCTTTATTGAGCGCTTCCATTTCGGCTTTCATATCAAATACCTGTTTAAAAGCTTTGGCGGCTTCCTCAAAAACAGTACAATTATCTTCAGTGAGTAAATGCTGTGGAAGGTAAGCAATTACCGCATCTTTTGGAGCTCTTATATTTCCTCGGGTTGCTTGTTTCTCCCCCGCAATGATCTTCATCATTGTTGATTTTCCAGCTCCGTTCTTACCCATTAAAGCAATCTTATCATTTGGGTTTATCACAAATGACACATGGCTAAACAAAGTTGTTCCGCCAAATTCTACTGCCAAATTATCTACTGAGATCATCTTCTATTTTTAAAGCGGCAAAAATATTAAAAACTTTAGTTTAGAATGCTTTTTGAGGCAGTCTTTGCAAAAAAGAATTGTAGATTTTTTCGAAAACGAATGATACTTACTTATTTATGAAACTCATTTTTAATTCTAGGCCGGTTTTACAAATATGATTGGTATAAGGCATGACAGAATTTAAATTTAAAATGCATCATTTTAAATTAGTATATTGAAAGTTTATTAAAGTAAATAAGTGATTGATTGATAATCTTATCTCAAAAACACGCTCATCATGATCAAAATTAAAATTTTTATTATTTTCATACTTTTGTCCATAACTAGTTATGGACAAAAGTTTATTGGTGATGAAGGGGAAATAGATCAAATTTTAAAAAATATCTCCTTGTTTTCAAATTACCTAATCAACTCGGATCACATAAATGTTGGTAAAATATATAGCGTTGATGCCAAGATATTTCCCAATAATGAAGACATCATTGTTGGAAGAGATCATATCACAGATTATTGGAAAAATTCGAATCAATCTCTTGTCGTTGCACATAAAATTTTACCACAAGAAATTAAGGTCATAGGAAATGAGGCCTACGATTTTGGGTATTACGAAGGAACCACAAGACATAACGACGGAAAAGAAAATTCATGGAAAGGCAAGTATGTCATCGTATGGAAGAAAGTAGAAAATGACTGGAAAATATATGTGGATATTTGGAATCGAATTGCTGAATAGATTTATTGTATATCCTAACCACTTTTCATAAATGAAAAAATATTTATTTTTAATTATTTGTTTCACAACACTATTAACCCAGGCACAAAAAATTGATTCAATAGCAGTTGCACTAGACCTTATCCGACTCTCATTTGACAACACTGAAATTGATACTATGCGAACTTCTATTTGGGAAGAAGCTAGTAATTACCAAGTCATGCGCAAGATGGATTTTCCCAATGATTTACCTTACAGCTTGGTTTTTAGTCCGCCACTCAATAAAACCAGGATCCCGGTAAAGCAAGAGAGAATCAATTGGGAAATCGCTAAAAAAGTTGAATTACCCGAAAACAAGAATGATTTGGCGTTTTATTCTGTATTTGACCTAGCCTATTTGATCAAAAATAAAAAGATCAGCTCTGTTGAACTGACACAGTTCTATTTAGACAGATTGAAAAAATACGGTGATACTTTAGAATGTGTGATTACTATAACCGATTCACTCGCACTTGCACAGGCTCATAAAGCAGACAGAGATTTGAAAAAGGGGATCTATCATGGCCCTTTACACGGGATACCCTATGGAGCAAAAGATCTTTTATCAGTAAAGGGATATAAAACAACTTGGGGAGCCATGCCCTATAAAGACCAAAATTTAGAGCAGACCGCTACGGTGATAAGAAAATTAGAAGATGCGGGTGCTGTATTAGTTGCAAAATTAACTTTGGGCTCACTGGCCTGGGGTGATGTCTGGTATGGCGGAAAAACAAGAAATCCTTGGAATTTAGAAGAAGGAAGCAGCGGATCGTCGGCTGGATCGGCTTCTGCCACAGTAGCAGGTTTGGTACCTTTTGCAATTGGTAGTGAAACATGGGGCTCCATAGTTTCTCCGTCTACAGTTTGTGGAGCTACGGGTTTAAGACCTACGTTTGGCAGAATAAGTAAACATGGTGCCATGGCCTTGAGCTGGAGCATGGACAAATTAGGTCCGATTTGTAAAAATGCGATAGATTGTGCTTTGGTATTAGATGTCATAAAAGGAGAAGATGGTATAGATTTTTCTGTACATGATTTTCCATTTAACTACGATGCCAAAAAACAGATCAATAAATTAAGAATTGGATATTTGATTGATGATTTTAGTACTGTTAAATCCAATAAAAAAAATGACAGTACAACCATTGCCCTTCTAAAATCAGAAGGGATTCAACTGATTGAGAAAAAGCTACCCTCCACAATTCCAGTTTATTCGCTGAGTTTTATTTTAAGTGCAGAAGCAGGAGCGGCCTTTGATGAATTAACAAGAACAAACAGAGATACATTATTAATCAGACAGATCAAAAATGCTTGGCCCAATGTATTTCGAGCTTCTCGATTAATTCCGGCAGTAGAATATATTCAAGCCAATCGACTGCGTCATCAACTTACATTAGAAATTAATGATATGATGAAAGATATTGATGTGTTGATTGCCCCATCATTTAGTAATCAGCTATTGATGACCAATTTAACAGGGCATCCCTGCGTGGTATTACCCAACGGCAGTTATGCAGATCACCAAGGTGGAAGTATCACCTTGTTAGGCAATCATTTTGATGAAGCCAATATTTTACTTTTTGCCAGGTATTTACAAGATATTACCTCCTTTGAAGAAGAACATCCTCCCATGTTTTTTAATTAAATAAGACTCGTGAAAAAGTGGTTAAACAAGATTGAATTAGAAGGGAAGCTGGTTAAATTAGTTCCGCTGACGGAAAAACACAGAGAAGCACTTCTTTTGGCTGCAAGTGATGGCAGTTTGTGGGACCTGTGGTATACTTCGGTACCCTCTGAGGAAACGATCGATGGATATATCCAACAAGCACTAAGCCAAAAAGAGCAAGGTACGGGATATCCTTTTGTTGTATTTCATAAAGAAACAGGGAAGATTATCGGTTCAACGAGGTTCTGTAACGCAGATAGATCCAATCGAAGGTTGGAAATCGGATTTACCTGGTATGCAAGATCACATCAAAAAACTGGAGTCAATACAGAGTGTAAATCTTTATTGCTGAGTTATGCCTTCGACAAACTGAATTGCATTGCGGTTCAATTTTTAACCAATTGGTATAATCTCCAATCTAGGGAAGCCATTGCTCGATTAGGTGCCAAACAAGATGGAGTTTTGAGGAATCATCGTATTAATCCTGACGGAACATATCGGGATTCCGTTGTTTTTTCGATTACAGAGCTCGAATGGCCGAACGTTAAAAAGTCTTTGGAATTAAGGATGAATTCAACCTTATTTTGAACATATTCAAATTAGATTACATGAATACAAAAAAATAATTACCTCAAATAGCAAAAATAAAACCTATGACTAAATCGAGATTAGAAGCTTTTAGTGATGGTGTATTAGCCATCGTTATTACCATCATGGTTTTAGAAATGAAAATACCCCATGGTTCTTCATTGCAAGATCTAAAGCCTATATTACCTGTCTTTATAAGTTATGTGATTAGTTTTGCTTTTATAGCGGTTTATTGGGGAAATCACCATCATCTATTACACTCAGCCTATAGAGTGAACAGCAGAATTATATGGTCGAATATGCTTCTATTGTTTTTTCTCTCGTTAATACCTTTCACTTCAGGTTGGATGGGTGAAAATCATTTTGATAAAGTTCCAGTGGCACTCTACGCCTTTAACTTGTTTCTATGCGCCATCGCTTATTATTTGCTTCAAAATGCCATTTTGAAAGACATTACAGAGAGTAATCTTTTAGTTCAGGCTTTAATAAAGCAAAAAAAGAAAGGGCTGTTATCTGTCTTAGTGTATGTATTATCAATCCCAATCGCATTTTTCTCTCCCTTGATGTCTGCTATTTTATTTGTGGGTATATCAGTTATTTGGATCATTCCTGACAGAAACATTGAAAAAGCATTGAGAGAGAACCAAAACCAATTCAGACCATGAAAACAATAAAGTTATAGTCTAAATACCCATTAATCACTTTGAATTGATGAACCCAATTTCCGTTAACCTTTTCAACCTGATATTTTAAATGAAAAAAAAATCAACATCAATACCTGGAATCGCAAAGACCATTTTAATTTCTTTGTTCAGTTTGACGAACCCTTTTTTGGAGTAACCGTGGAAATAAATTGTACTAAGGCTTACAGAAAAGCAAAAGAAAAAAACTATTCTTTTTTTCTGTATTATTTGCACACTTCACTAGTAGCGGCCAATTCTATAGAGGCATTTCGTTATCGAATTAATAATGGTGAAGTATTTTTATATGATAAGATCAATGCTTCACCAACGATTAGCCGAGAAAATGGTCCCTTTGGTTTTTCTTATATGAATTATGAAGATAATTTTGAAGATTTTGCCTTAGGCGCAAAAAAGGAAATTGAGCGCGTGAGAAGCACAACCGGATTAATGCCGGCTGTCATTAGTGAAAATCTGATCCATTACTCTTCACTCCCATGGTTAAACTTTAAATCATTTTCACATGCCAGAAGCTTTTCTTTTCCAGACAGTTGTCCTAAAATATCTTTTGGTCAAATGTATGAGAAAGAGGGTGAAAAATTGATGCCAATTTCGATCCATGTACACCATGCTTTAATGGATGGTTTTGAAGTAGGTTTATTTGTAGATAAATTTCAAAATTTGATGAATGGCTAGTGAAAAAAATAAAATGATTAATGGAAAGCCATATTTGGCTTTTGACAAAAAA
>CAZWAN010000116.1:0-6601 GCA_964631875.1 uncultured Flavobacteriaceae bacterium | reverse complement strand
TAAAAATTAAGATATGGCCGGTGGATTTTTTGCGATCTTAGATGACATTGCTGTTTTGATGGATGATGTTGGGGTAATGACAAAATTGGCTACCAAAAAAACCGCGGGAGTTTTAGGAGACGACCTTGCCGTGGGTGCAGAAAAGGCATCTAGTTTCAGAGCGTCAAGAGAATTACCGGTATTATGGGCCATTGTAAAAGGTTCCTTTTTAAATAAATTGATTATTTTACCATTTGCGTTTCTGCTGTCTGCATTTGCCCCGCAATTTATTGTACCTATTTTATTGGTAGGAGGAATATATTTAAGTTTTGAAGGTGTAGAGAAAATTATTCATTCCATTTTTCATAAAAAGGATCATGCACACCGGGAAGTTATTAAAGTAGCCAATGAAGAGGAATTAATGAAAATAGAAAAATCGAAGATCAAATCGACCATCATTACAGATTTTATTCTTTCACTTGAAATTATCATGATTGCTCTGGGCACTGTTACCGGAGAACCTCTAATAGAACAAATTATAGTGGTGTCGATAGTAGCCATTATTGCAACAATTGGAGTCTACGGTCTTGTGGCCTTAATGGTACGGATGGATGATACCGGTTATAAATTAGTTCAAAAGGCACGTGGTAAAAGTAAATTTATTAAATCTGCTTATGTAATTATCGCCAAAAGTTTGGTATGGGCCTTGCCAAAACTAATCCAACTTTTGGCTATTGTAGGAACAGTGGCCATGCTTTTAGTAGGAGGTGGAATGTTTGTACACAATATTGATGCCGTGCATGATTTTTTTCACGGATTACCCTCTATGTTAGCTGAATTGATAGTTGGAGTTGTCGTTGGTTTACTAACTTTTCTTATTGTGTTGGGATTAAAAAAAATCAAAAATTTAGTTTCGAAAAAAGCTTAAGCATATTTTAATTCCAAAATCCTAAAACTCTTTCTATCATCCAGAATGCAGCAATTGACCCAATGGCATATGCAGGGATTTTTTTAATTGATACCGGCCAATCCTTCTTAAAAGCGATAATTTTTAACACGCCTAAAACAACTAATACAAAGGAGATTTGACCAATTTCTACTCCGATATTAAAAAAAGCCAATGCCAATGGTATTTCATTTTGAGGAAGCCCCACATCTGATAATGCACCGGCAAATCCAAACCCGTGTAACAAGCCAAAAATAAAAGCAACTAACCATGGCTTTTGAGCAGTTAAGGTCTGCTTTCCGTTAAGACCGTTTATAATTTCAACGGCCAAAAATACAATACTCAAAGCTATAACGGCTTCCACCGGTGGGCCAGGAAAGTTAACAACGCCCAGAACGGCTAAGCTAAGTGTAATACTGTGAGCCAAAGTAAAAGCTGTGATGGTTTTTAAAATCTTCCATGCGCCATGGGTTATGATAATTAAAGCAAGAACAAACAATAAATGGTCTATTCCAAACCAAATATGTTCTATACCCAAAATTGTATAGGTTTTGATGACTTCACTTTTTACTGTTTTTCCCGGAATTATGGCAGTATCTTTATCGGGCTGTAACATAATAGTCGCTTTTTCTCCACTCAAATATTCCACACTCACCAATGCATCAATAAGCGTTTTATTGAGACCGTTAATGGTTAAAGGCTTTCCCTGAAGCACCTCTTCTGATATCAGACTGTAACTATAAATTACAGCATCCTGATTTATTTTGGGCGGATATAGGATCTCAACTAAAAAAGCATCCGGAAAAACAGGTTGAATGGGAGGAACGGCATCACTCATGCTTGGAACCTTCCAAAATACTTCATAAGTAGTACCAGAGGTTTGAATGATCTGCAAAAAAGCAGGTCTAATTTCATGAGCCAGCACTTCATATACTCCGAAGGATAACAGGATAATAAGAAATAGGCATGACTTGAATCCTTTCATATCAACTGTTGATTTGATCTTCAATTTCTTTAACAAATTCGGGTTCAAATTTTTCAGGATCAAAATCCAATTTAATGCTATATTTCTTTTTTAATTCCTTTATAATGGCCTCGTTCGTTTTTTGCTGTTGGTCATACTCATAATCTATCAAAACATCTTTCTTTACCCCGGCTAACTCAGGAATGTGCTTATCAGTCTTAGATACAATATAAATTAAATGCTCTCCAAAGGAAGATGTTACAGGGCCATACCACTGATTTAAAGGAATTTGCTCAAAACGCTCACTCAACAAAGAACCTAATTGGTAAGCAATATCCTTGGCATTTACATCCGACATATAGTATTCAAAAGGCATTTGATCTCCTTTATTTTTCATTTCATCAAATGATGCATTTTTAAATTCTTTTAGAACTTTATTAGCATCGTTTAAAGGATTATTTCTTTTGTCAGGACTAAAAATAATTTGATAAAAGGTATAAGTACTTGGAATTTCGTATTTCACCTTATTCTCGTTAAAAAATATCTGTAGATCTTCTTCAGAGGGTACTTTTAAAGAAGCGATATCATTTGATAAGAACTGCATTTTTTGTGACAACCTTCTTTTAATGATCTCATCATTATGGTCGAGATTCATTTTTAATGCTTCTTTATAAAAGATCTCTTGTTTTACATTCTGCACCAATAAGTTTGTGAGTTCTTCTTCGGTGGGAATTCTTTTCCATTGCATTTCCCAACTGGCAATGATATTATCAACATCGTTTTGATCTAAAATAATAATCTCATCAGCATTTTTATTTTTATTGACGATGCCATAAAGGACAAATAAAAAAACACCCATCAACATAAATTGAACTAAAGGTTCTTTTAATATTTTTTTCATACAATGATTATTTTTGAAGGAGGCTAAAAAGAAGCTATTCTTTCTTTTTAAAAATGTTTCTCATATTATCTGGGAGAATACCAAATAGGAGAGGTGTAGGCCCTTTCTGTATTGGTAAGGGGAACATCTGCATTCAATTTTGACCCAAATTTCAATTTATCATAAAGAGTCCATCTTGGCGTAGGAATTTCAATTACTCGAACATAATAGAATGCTTCCACTTCGGGATCAAAATCCGGATCTTTCCAAACACCTTTCAACTCAGTAGCTCCGATTGAATTATCCCAAGTACCATTTTCAATATTCACAGAATTTCCAACAGAAGTTAATTTTCCATTTGTATCAATCTTTCGATCACCACTCCAGACAACGTCATAAACTCGTTCATCTAAAGACCCATCTTTATTTGCCCAACCTTTTACAATTTGAATTCTATCTAAACTTCCACCTTCGGGATCCATCAAAGCATGAACCATAAATATTGGAACATCATTTTCCTTGAGCATTAAATCTCCACCCATTGGAACACCATTTTCATATCCTATTTTTACAAAATCTCCATTCAATTGATCTTTGGTAAAATTAGAACCACCAAAAAAGCGCACTTTCATCCTAGATCCAGTTGTGGCATAGGTCTCTTTTCTTTTCATGGCATCCCAAAGAGATTCCCGCGTATTCTCATGAGCCCAAATGGCTGCATACCCAGCTGCTAATGTTTCCCAAGTTAATATTTTTCCTTTCGGAGATTCTATAAACACATGTTCCCAACGATTTTTTGACGGTTCTACATTAGATGCTTTACCAAAGAATAAATTATCATCGGCAGTTGCTAAAGAGGTATGAGAATCTGTACTTCCTATCAATCCAAATTTAAAAGGGTTTGTGCCCAATTCATTTTTATATTTTAGTCCAAGCTTTAATGCAGACCTACTATATTCGTATTGCAGCATGTCTTTCGTTTTTAATTGGCTAAAATCTAAATTAGTCTTATCCCAAGTACCATAGTCGGCAAATTCATCATTCGGAGATAAAAAAGGATGTGCTTCACCATCACCTTTTATTTGTGTGGCCTCATAAAGTGGTTCCCATTTTGCTCTTCTATCTGCATAAGCTTTATCAAATGCCTTTCCTGAAACTGTTGTTTCTGCAAACATCATTCCGTTACTTAAATTTCCATTATGAGGTATTGCAAGAACATGCCCGCCAGTATTGGCTTCATAAGACTCTAAGTTATCCCATAATCTTTCAGGATCAGAGCTGTCTTCATTTGTAAATGGAAGTTGTTTTATTGCTTTGTCCCCATTGTCCCTGTAAATTACTACCCTGTGCAAATTATTTCCTTTGATCAACGAGGTCCATTCATAACCAATAAATGCTGTAAACTTCCCGGGTTTATTGTATTTTTCTGCTGTTTCTACAACATTTTTCCAAACCGGTTTCATCATTTCAGGATCATTGGTCTTAAACGACAAACTACCTTGTGAGAAATTGCTGATAATGTCGATAGCCGCTTCTGTATTTTTTCCTTCCTCTAACATTTTCTTCCATCGCTTTCCTTCCGGAGTTTTCATAATAAATTCGTCTCCATTGATCAACCCTGGGAAGACCCCCATACCATCAGAATGGTCTGCAACTACTAAAAAATCCAAAGGTCGGCTTAACTTAGCCTGGAGTCCGGTGGATGATGTGACCATTTCACCCATAGCAAATTTATAAGCTTCATCCATTCCCGTAGTATTTCCAAAAGCTCCCGCATCTAATGAAAGAGAAGTATGCAAATGTGTATCACCCCAAAATACATTCTTCGGATAGCCACTGCTCATCTGATTTTCTTCTTTTACATTTGACATGTCAGAGGGAGCAACTCCTTCTATAGATTTTTTGTTATCCTTGCCACAATTAATTAAAAAAATGACAACCAATAATAGGAGTGCTTTATTCATTTTGGATAAAATTTGGTAGTTATTTTCAAATATATCAAAAAATACTTAAACACGTAAGAAGAAGAATTTAGAGCGCCGATTATCTATTTTTAAAGTAGTTGTAAACATCCGCTTTATAACTTCTCGATATTGGAATATACCATTTTGAGGAAATTATAATTTCATTACCATGTAGAAAAGCAGAATTTGGATTGATCAGAAATGACCGATGGACTCTGATAAAATTCGGTAGTTTATTTGCCCATGAAGAAATCGTTATTTTGTTGATGATTTCCTGATCATTTGACAACATGACAATAGTAAAATCGTTTCTGCTTTCTATGTACATAATCTCATCTACCAACAAGGTAGTGTTCTTTCTGTTGCTAAAAATGGTAATTGTTTTATTCATAGATTGATCTTTAGATGGGAATAAATAAGTTTCAAGACCTACAAAAAAGCCCAAAATGATCCATACCAGAACTGGGTTTAAAAAAACTTGTTCCATTTGTCCACCTTTCAATTCTAAAAAATACCAATAGGCTATGGTTAAGGCCAAATAACAAAAATATAATGAAGATACCGCTAGATAAAAAAGTCGAAGAACTCTTTTTGACTTGGGCAATGGTTTGATTTTGGGCCATGAAAACTTGATCAATAATGCCGGTAGAATGAATAATAGAGAAACCAACCAAGCCTCCCAAAAGCTCGCAAAAGAAGTTTTAAATAAAAGTGCAATTAATATTGTGGCACAAAACCAATAAATGATTTGACCTACAGGTTTAAATTTCATGTAGTAAAAATAAGAATTGTGGGTATAATGAGCATTAGGGATGAACAATGTCTGCAGTAAACAAGGGTTTTAACCTGCTTAGAATGGGATTTGACAAGGTTAGTTTTGAAAATATGGACGTAATTTTAAAGTATTAATTTTAAAACAAAAAAGATGTTAGATTTATTTTATCAAGGAGGAACTTTATTCATGAGTTTATTAACCATTTTACTTATTGCATTGATTATTGCAGCCTTCAAATATCCTGAATGGATAAATGAAATTGGTTTGCTGGCATTGGCTATTGGTGCACTCGGCCAAATTATTGGACTGTATGGTGCTTTTAAAGGTATAGAAGAAATGGGAGAAGTTAGTCAGCAAATGATGGCTGGTGGGCTAAAAGTAAGCTCTATTACTACCATCTATGGAGTAATAATCTATATTGTTTCATTAGTGATAAGAATCGTACATAAACCCAGATTAAATTGATCCTATCAAAAATTTGTATGACAGAGAGCCCTAGGGGCTTTCTTTTTTAAATCATATGTAAGGATTAAATTATCCAATCCTATTAATGTACTTACCTATTCGAACGGAAGTTTTTTGAAATAGTACAATTTATCTTCTTCTGTAATCTCCCTGTAAACTTTGCATGGATTTCCCATTGCAATTACATTGGCCGGTATGTTTTTTGTGACTACACTTCCCGATGCGATAACTGTGTTATCCCCAATCTTAATATCCGGATTGATCACCACATGTCCGCCAATCCATACATTATTTCCAATGGCAATAGGGAAGGCATGTTCATATCCTTCATTTCTTTTCTCAGGATGAATTGGATGCCCTGCCGTATAAATACCTACATTCGGACCAATAAATACGTTGTCACCGATAATCACCTTGGCACAATCTAAAACGACTAAATTAAAGTTTGCATAAAAATTATCACCAATTTCAATCTGATAGCCATAGTCGCAATGAAAAGGAGGTTCAATAAAAAAATTCTTTTTGGTCTTGCCAAAAAGTCTCTTCAGAATTTGTTTTCTTTTTTTGTTTTCTCTTGGTCCAAGTGTGTTAAATTCAAAGACCAAATCTCTTGCAAATTGTCTTTCTT
>CAZWAN010000115.1:0-6747 GCA_964631875.1 uncultured Flavobacteriaceae bacterium | reverse complement strand
ATCCAGAGTACAAGAGGCAGACAGGATTTGAATGGCTTTATGAGCAAATGGAATCATGTAATCCTCCTATTTATGTCGATAAGTGGGAAGAGACAACAAGACGTAAACACAGTTATAAAGAGTGGTTACAGGAGTATGAAGCTAGTTTCTTAGGAACTGGTGAGACTTATATTGAAGGTGAGATTCTTAGAAGTCTAAAAGAGAACTGCAATAAAAATTATTGGATTAAATACAACAATAGAATGCGTATATGGGAAGACCCTCAGCCTAACCATGAGTATGTATTGGCTGCTGACCCTTCTATTGGCAGAGAAAGAGACTATTCAGCTTTCCACATAATCGACATCTATAATGGTAAGCAGGTAGCTGAATTCTATTCAAATAGAACTCCAATCAATGAGTTTGCTAAAATTATTGTAGATGAGGCTAGGTTATACAACACAGCTTTTGTTTGTCCTGAGAGGAATGGAATTGGAAATAATTTAATTTACTTCCTACAGCAAGAGTTTGAGTATGAAAATCTCGTTATGGATGACAAACGAGAGATTGGTATTATGATAACTCAAAAGAATAAGGAAAACTTACTAGCCGATCTTGAGCACAATATAAGGGCAGGTAAAGTTTTAATTAACTCTGAGAGGTTAGTGAATGAGCTTTTAACTTTCATTATCGACCCCGATACTGGCAAGATTAAGGCTGATACTAACTGTCATGATGATTTAATTATGTCTTTCGCCACTGGGATTAATGTTTTTAATAACTTAAGAGGAAATGCTTACATAGAAAAGTCAGAAGATAATGATTATATTCCTCCTGTCGTCCAGAACGCCTATAGATATAAAGTAAAGACCTCTATAAACGAGCTTACTGAAGAGAACATAGAATGGCTACTAGGAAGATAAGAGAAGGCGCAGAAGGGTTCACTCAATTTGCAGATACACAAGCACCCTACAATAAGCCATATGGTCTTATTGGAAGGTTCTTTAAGAAGTTTTTTGCCCGTGATGTAGAAGAGGTAAAGGACGATCAATATATAGATCCCATCTCAATGCGGAAGGTGGATGCTCCTAAACCCCTTCAAGGCGATACTGTTCAATCAAATCAAGTTATAAAGATAGCTTCTGAGTTTGGACACGAGAAAACATTCTATCCAATACTTCCACAAGTTGAATATGATAGGAAGAAGAGATACAAGGAATATGAGGACATGGATGGGTATCCCGAGATATCCTCAGCATTTGATATCTACTCAGACGATTGTACCCAGGAAAACGTAGATGGTACTCCATGGGATATTGTTACAGATGATGTCCTAGTGAAGGAAGAAATCAAAAAAATGTTCGATCAAGTAAACCTTGGTCGATATTTATGGGATATAGCTAGAAATGTTGTTAAATATGGTGATATCTTCCTAGAGACAATTGTTGATTTAAACAACATTAAAAAGGGAGTTCAGAGGATTAAGATTTTAAATCCAAATTACGTTTTCCGTGTAGAAGATGAATTTGGTTATTTGAAGCAGTTCCTACAAGAAATTCCTAAAAAGAACGATTGGTCTACCTATGGGTCAATGGGTCCAACTTTAGATGATTCACAAATGATCAGTCTAGACCCAGGCCAGATCGTTCACTTCAGATTACACACCTCGGACCCTAGCCACTATCCTTATGGTAAATCCATCGCAAATGCAGCCAGAGTAACGTATAAGAGCCTCAAGATGATGGAAGACGCAATGCTTATCTATCGTCTTGTTCGTGCTCCTGAGCGTCGTATTTTCTACATTGATACAGGGTCTCTACCTGCTTCTAAGGCTGAAATGCATATTAAGAAGCAGATGGATAAGTTTAAGAAGCGTAAGAGCTACAACTCACAGACTGGCAATATTGAAGAGAACTTTAATGCCTTAGCTGCCGATGAGGATTTCTACATTGCTGTTAATGGCAAAGGTTCTGGTACCAAGATTGATACTCTTAAAGGCGCTGAGAATCTCGGTGAAGTAGACGACGTTAAATACTTTAGAGATAAACTATTAGCTGCTTTAAAGATTCCTAAGGATTATATCGTAGAGAAGGATCAAGCTCCTGACAGAAAGGCTAATCTGTCTCAGTTAGACGTTAAGTTTGCTAGAGTTATTACCAGAATTCAAAAGTCTTTGGAAATTGGTCTGGAGACTATAGCTAAGAGACACTTGATGTTAAAGGGGTTCCCAAAAGTTTTAATTAGTGAATTGAAGATAAAACTTCCTGCGCCTTCGGATATGGCTCTCAAGAGACAATTAGATATTGATCTTGCTAAATCACAGGTTGTTATGCAGACCTTACAGCTTGGAATCTTTCCAAAAGAAAAGATTTATAAAGATTACTATCAATTATCAGATACTGAGATTGAGGAGCTAAAAGAGCAATTAGGGAAAGAAATGAAGGATCCAGTGCTATCCCCACAAGCTGCAATGGGTGGAGCCCCTATGGGAGCCCCACCTCCCCCAGCCCCAGCAGGTGAATCTACTCCTGGTGGGAGTATGGAATCCGACGAGAATATACCCCCTACTCAAGTTGAGTCTTTAGATTTTAATGCTATGAAGAATTTGGCTATCGAAGCTAACTGTGATGATGAATTATTAAAGCTTTTAGAAGAGCTTGAAGGACACTAATCATTTTAATAAAGATGGTCCATTAGACTTGTCTAAATAATTTTGATGAAATATATTAGTCATGTTAACAAACCTAATTGAATATCGTGGTAAAGAGTTTAGCAACCTGATCAAAATCGGGGATTACTTAGCTCGTGCTCTAAGAGAGAATGTAGAATTATTCTATGTTGAGGATGGTATTGCTACTTACTTGACCGAAACCGGGTCAGTTATTAGTGGTGAGTATACCTTCAAGCCAACTTTAAAACTAAATAAAGTAGTTGTTGAAGATTCCTCTATCCTTGAAGACAGAAAAGCATACGAGAGTGTCGCTGATAAGAAGATACTAAAGATGCTTTCTAATCTCCTGGAAGATGATTACCAGGAGGCAGAAGGATCATTTGATCAGATTCTTTCTATGTTTGAGACAAAACTAGCTTACGAAAGAATCAAGGGCAGACTTCAGGAGAAGACTCAACGATTTGGTGAGCAAACTAAAATTGTTTCATCTGAAGAGTTCCAAAGGGTCAATGAGGTTAGAGATCAAATTGTAACTCTTCTGAAGGAAAATAAAGATATTTTAAAGAACTCTGGTATTAAGAATGGTATGAAACTAACAACTTTAGTTTCAACTTCTTTTGATCTTCCAAAGATAACTACAGATCAATTAAAGGAAAACAGAGAGTTCGCTGTTAAGACAACTGGGAAATCCAGCCTGTATGAGCACCTTTGCCGTAAAGAGCTTATCCAAAAAGAACTATTAGAGGCTAAAGAGAGCTTTGATAGGGTTTGGATTGATAACTCAGAAATTCAAGATTTAGCTTCTATGATTTTTGAGGAGAGTGAGGAAGTAGTTCGCCATCAGGTTGCTAAGGTTGTTTCAAATATACCTTACTTTGCTCTTTCAACGAAGAAACAACTTTCTAATCTCATTAGAAATTCTCTATCAATGAATGAGATTAAAGTTAAGAATGTAGATATTAATTCTTTTGCTGGGGTCATCTTTGAGATGAAGAAGCCAGTGAAGAAGTATGTTCTAAGCATTCTTAATGAGAAGTATGGAATTGATGTTACTAAGCTTAGTGAGGTTCCAACCTTTAGAACTTTACTTATGACGGAAGCTGAAATACTTCTTAGCATTTCACGGTATGCACCAAAAAATTCCGTTGTGAAGAGAACATTGGTTGAACTTGCAAACTCTTTAACTTTGAAGAATGGTGCTGAATCAATTGATTTGGCTGATTTCCTGTCAGAGTTGTTTGTTGATGCAGAGGCAACTGATGCTCTTAATGAAGCCAGCTTGATGGATTATATGGACTTCACAAAGGTCGCAGACGATCTTGGAAAGATTGGTCAGATCCTCAAGATGATTGTTCCTGCCGTAGAAAAAGCAGCAGACTCCGTGGAGACTCATGGAGAAGATATGTCCGGTGGTGGGAAGCCAGAGGCTCCTGAAGCTAGCTATGAGGAGGAGCCAGAAGCACCCCAAGACCCACTAGGATCACCAGACCCAATGGATAGCGATTCAGAAGCGCCAGCCATGGACGCTGAGGCCGCTGCCGATGAGGTTAAGGATGAAGTAGATCAGCAAGCTAAGGATTCGGCTGGAGAGCAACCAATGCCTCAGGAGGATGAGATGCCAGAAGAAGGCATGGAGGATGAAGAGGATGAAGGTATCCCAGAAGAAGAGCCGGAGGAGATGGAGCAGGACGATCTAACTGCTCTACTTTCTAAGATAGAAGATCTCCTGAGTGATCTTTCTGACGGTGAAGATGGAGAGTCAGATGAGGAAGACTTTGAAGGGGAAGAAGACTTTGAAGAACCTGATGAGGATGAAGAAGAGGAAGACGACGAAGAAGAAGAGGAGCTAGATCCAGAACAATATAAGTCGTGATAAATAGTAGGTAGTTTATGTCCGATTACGTTACAAGTGGATATCCCGTAGGTGTCGGATACGATTCTAAGGGTAATGCTAAAGCCTTTGTAGAGCTAAGCTCTATCGAAGTAACTCAAGTAAGTGCAACTACCTATCTTAACCTCCCTGAATCCGCTACATCATTAAGCGCCCTTACCGATACTTGTGTAGATGAGTCTGGACCCAATTACCCATTAACTTCTGAGGTTCTAACTTGGAATGGTACTTGTTGGGTACCGTCTGCTATCCCAGCAGGAGGAGGAGGGATTACAGATCCTGGAGGAAAGTCCCCAGGAGATCTTCTCGTTTATACAGGTTCTTGGGAACCTTATAGTCAATCTGAAGTTGGCATTGCTTCAGTAAGTAACCCAAATGTGTTTCAGGCTGCTCAAACATTTCAAGCAGCAGGGTACGCTTCTGGACCATTTACTATAGGTGGGGATGATCCTGCAACGGCTTTTGAAGTCGGAACTGATGGTAGTGTTACTGTAAAGAGTTTAAATGCTAATTCTTTTGTTTATATAGACGGTTCAAAAGTATTATCTGATCTCGGGACTGCAACTGCCGGAGATATCCCATACTATGCTGGAGCGGGTACATTTAATAGTATAACCACCACAGCCGGATCTAGGAACATCTTAAGTAATGATGGTAAACTTGGCTGGATAAGCGATGTAGATACCGCAGCTACTGGATTAGGAGTCTCGGAGGATGGTTATGTATTATCCTGGAATAACACCAATGGTCAATGGGAGGCAACCGCCCCCGCTGGAGCTTCCCTACCAGCGGGCTCTAATGGTAAGATTCTTGCTCATAATGGAGCTGCTTGGATAGCTGCTGATCCTACAGGAACACCAGTCAACTTAGCGGCTAAGGATGAAACTAATACATTTACTCAAGCTCAGACTTTTGGAGGAACCACCCCAACTACTATTGGTTCAAATGGAAGTATAACTTTCGGAAACAACATTGGATCTAATAGTTTTATAGTTGCTGAAAGTTCTACTGGAGGTAGTGGCCTAACTGGAGTCTACAAAGATATACCATATTTTGACGCAGCAAACCAGCCAACTACAGAGACGATAGAGAATATACTATCAAATGCCAATTACACCATAGATCCAGATACAACTTATATAGAAGGTCTGACTAGTGAGTTCCTTACTTGGTCTGCCGGTGTTGAGTCATCTGCCGTTACAACATCTGGTTTAATTTATACTATAAACTATGTTGCGATACCAGTACTCAATACGAATATACAAGAAGTTTCAGCGTATGCTTCTGGCATCCCCACGGGCACTTCTGATCAAATATTAGTCTATACAGGGGATAGGAATTTCAATGCAATAGATCCACAATCTAGAGGCATTGCAATTGCTAGTGCGACTAATACGTTTAATGCTGCTCAAACATTTGAGTCTGATATCATTTTAAATGGATCTGACTTTGCTGCTAACAGTATCCTTATTTTAGATTCATCTAAAAATGCAAGCTCAGTATCAGCCCCTCCTGGAGCACCCGACGACTCCGTGATAGCTTGGGATTCTCCTACCAACTCTTGGATTTATAGACCGGTTGGAAACTTCTTTGGAACCAAGAATTTAAGTTCATTAGCTCAGGTATCCTACGCAGAGCCAGACTTTGGTGATGTCTTTACATGGGATGGAGCTTCTTGGGTAGCTTCTGAAGCCCCCGGTGGTGGAGGTTTAGGATCATTTGCACTAAGCGATGCTACAGATGTAGATTATCGAGGTAATACTCCAACGTCATCGCAATCATTAATTTGGTCTGCCCTAGGAAATTGTTTTGTTCCTGGGGTCATTAAAGTTGGAAATCTCCCAGCGACTCTGGAAGATAACACTTTAGTACTTAAGAATGCAGTTGGGTTTACAACCGGCTATACAGGAGATGGGGACATTCCTCAAGGATTAGTTTTTGTATCATCTACTAGTGCTAATGACGCTTCGCTAGCTGAGTCCACGGATTTCGCAATAGATCTACTTAGAGGAAATCCAAGCCTTTTTGGTAGTCCTCCTTATGCCTTATATCTCTCTGGAAATGGCGGGACTAAGCTAGCAGCCGCTTCAAAAGGATTGTTTAAAACTTTCCTAACTTCAAATGGACTTCAAATGGAGTTCGTTGGACCAGCAGAAGTCTCAGCTACAACTCCGTCAGCAGCTACAGGTAAGGTCTGGTTTGATAC
>CAZWAN010000114.1:0-6826 GCA_964631875.1 uncultured Flavobacteriaceae bacterium | reverse complement strand
CAATTTTCTATTTATTCAAACTATAATGAATTGATTTTTTTGACTTTAATTTCAACAAGGAATAAAAAACCGAAATCTTCAGAAACTATTTAACCCATCGTATTTTTTTTATTTAGTTTTGATCAAAACAAATCTGCATGATTGTTGCCGATTAAAATGCTTTTATTCAGGTTGAACTTCTTCCGAAAATTTCTTCAAATTAAACAGAGGTACACCATATATATATATGGTGCTTTCTTCTTGACACCCTGCCTGTTTTTTGCCCAACGTTGGGAGTTGAGAATCGTACCCGATCAAACCATAGACACACTCATTTCCAATGAGATTCACTTTGAGCGATTTCATCAAAGCGAGGAAGATGTTATGGCAGAAACAGACTCCATCTTATATAGACTCAATAAAAAAGGTTTTCTGGAATGCAAGCTCATTAAATCAGAACGAATAGACAATATACGGTATACCCATTTCTATTTGGGAACTAAAATAGAAACTGTCATTATAGAAACCGACTTGTTGCTAGACCAAGAGCTCCTCAAATCTTTCCGCATAACACAAGAAGATAAAAAATACAGGATACCTTATATATATAGTGAAAACTTTTTAAAACAGCTCAGCAAAGATCTTTATAACAATGGAGATCCTTTTGCTCAGGTTAAACTGATAAACCTTACTCAAGAGGGTTCAATGATATATGCCGGCCTGGAAATAATAAATTCCGAAAAGCTGCGAACAATAGATCAAATATATGTGAAAGGATATGAAAAGTTCCCAAAGGGATATGTAAAGAACGGCCTTGGGCTAACAATAGGCGACCTGTTTTCTGAGGAGGCCCTGTTAAATTCAGAAACTATTGTTTCGAATATCTCATTTGTACAACAGACGAAATCGCCTGAGGTTTTATTTTCGAAAGATTCCACTTATCTCTATTATTTTTTAGAAAAGAAAAAAAACAGCTTTTTTGACGGACTCATCGGATTTAGTTCAGACAACGAAGAAAATAAGCTCGTATTTAATGGTTATCTCGATTTAAAATTGCTCAATATTTTTAATAAAGGTGAAGTAACACAGATATTTTGGCAAAATAACGGTCAAAGCAGAAGAGAGTTTAAATTTTATTCTCAATGGCCTTATGTATTCAGATCAAAATTTTCAACTGAATTCCATTTCGACCTATACCAGCAAGATAGTACCTTTAATCAAATAACAACATTGGCAGGCTTGAGCTACCCAATTACACAAAATACAAGAATAGGGCTGTTATTCGATTATTCCGGATCAAATAATTTAGAAGAAAGCACTGTAGATGCAATTGAATCATTCGACAGAATTGGTTTTCGACTACATTATGTATGGAAAAAACCATTCCAATCCATCTTAAATTGGAATAAATTTTATCTTGAAAGCGACCTGCTTCTGGCAAAACGAACTGCTGAAACCGCCAGTAACGAACAGTTTTTGTTTACCCTAATCAGTAATTATACCTATGAGTTTAATCCAAAAACTTATGTATTCCTGCAACTGCAAAGTGGATACCTTTATTCTGACGATTATTTTACCAATGAACTCTTTCGTGTGGGTGGCACTGAAACGATTCGAGGTTTTCGTGAACAAGCTTTTTTTGCAAACGCCTACGGGATCTTAAACCTGGAAGGCCGGTATAGAACAAATAATACCGACTTCTTTTTTACGGTCACTGATTTGGCGGTGGTTCATAATGACATTCTAGGGTCGGATAACACTCTTTTAAGTCTGGGAATCGGTTACACGCTTTTTACAAAAATTGGAAGGATACAATTAACCTATGCAACAGGTAAAATAGACCAAGAACCTTTTAGTTTTAATCAATCAGCTTTTCACATGAAAGTACAAAATAACTTTTAACAATTTTTTAAGTATTAAGTGCTAACCATAAGTTTTGTTCAGTATTTTAACAATTTTATTAAGCGCAACCATTTCTAATTAGTCGTATCTATAGGATATTGTGTTAAATCCTATTAAAATAGTTTAACAACCTTAAGACTATTTTTGTTAAAAAGTTTGTGTTTTAACTTTTTTTTTAGATTTTTGACGCCGAAGTATTTCATATTAATTCAAATAATAACAAATGAAAACAAAGTTTAATGGAATTTTGACGCTTTTATTGGCGTTAATTGTGCAGATTGGATTTGCACAAGAGAGAACGATTTCAGGAAATGTGTCGGACGAAACCGGTGCACTCCCTGGAGTAAGCGTTCTTATTGATGGTACTACTAGAGGTACCGAGACCGATTTTGACGGGAATTACTCGATTCTTGCAAAATCAGGAGATGTTTTGAGATTTAGTTTTGTGGGTATGACACCTGTCATGAAAACTGTAGGCACTCAAAATACAATTAACGTAACAATGGTGAGTGATGCCAATACGTTGGATGAAGTGGTATTAACCGCTTTAGGTCTTCAGGTAAAGAAAGAAGATGACCTTTCATCATCCACAGCCATTGAATCTGACCTTATTGCCAGATCAGGTGAATCCGGTTTACTTCAAGGGATGGCCGGTAAAACTTCCGGTTTAAAAATTACAAGAAACACGGGTGACCCGGGTTCCGGTGCTTATATCCAGATTCGTGGACAAAACACAATTACCGGTAATGCTTCGCCCTTGATCATCGTGGATGGGGTGCCTGTTTCTAATACAAGTGCACAGGTAAATGCAAACACCGCAGGTGTGGCTGAGCAATCTCGTTTGAATGACTTTAACCCTGAAGATATCGAGAATGTAACTGTTCTTAAAGGTGCTGCAGCAGCTGCAGTATGGGGTACAGGTGCTGCCAACGGGGCGATCATTATTCAGACTAAAAAAGGGAAAACCGGAAAATTAAGTGTGGATATTACGAGCTCGATCGCCATTGATCAGATCAATGTTGAGTTTGACAAACAAAGTAAATTTGGACAAGGATATCCTAACTGGTGGATTGGCGTAGATCCTGATGATTACTCGTCAGACAACGGTAGATACGTTCCAAACACAGGTTTCTCTTGGGGTGACAGAATTTCTGCTCGTTCGGGTGGAGAGAATGGAGTAATCGTTGGAAATACCCGTTTTGAATCGAACACCGGAAATATCATTTATCCATTTGCCAGAAATGCCGATGGTACTTACCAGAAAAATGACCGAACCGTATACAACGATGCCAACAGGGATCAGGTATTTGGAGACGGAACTACCTTCAACAATGCGGTGAATCTGAGCTATGCCAGTGAGAAAAGCAACACATTTATGAGTTATTCTAACTGGACGCAAAATGGTATCATCAGAGGAAGATCTTCCTACAATCGTAATACGCTCAGATTGAACCACAACGTACAGATGACAGATAAGTTTTCGGCCAAATTTGGTGCTTCTTACGCATACATTTCTTCAGACAGGGTTCAACAGGGTTCGAACTTACAAGGTCTTTATTTGGGTTATTTAAGAACCTCTCCTGACTTTGACAACAGAGACTACAAAGGAACGTATTATAATTCGAGCAATGTTCCAACGCAAAATGCACACAGGGGATACAGAAATTACATGGGATCTGCACCACCGGTTTACAACAACCCGGGATGGACGATCAATGAACAGGACAACCCGAATAATGTAAATCGTTTTACATTTGCTCCTGAGCTCACTTATAAAATTACCAGCAATATTTCTATTGTAGGAAGATATGGTCTGGACTATTATACAGACCACAGAGAAACTTTCTTCCCGGTGAATTCTGCTGCGGATACCGCATTGGGTTATTATCAACAGGATGACATTACCGAAAAAACGGAAAACTTCAACATTTTTGCTCAAGGTAATCACGATATTTCAGATGCCTTTAATTTTGATTGGATCTTAGGTACTGCTTTCGACAGAAATCAATATGCCCGTTTAAGCGGTTCTAGCCAGACTTTTACCAACCCGGATGTTGGTGATTTGAGAATTTTCGGAAATGCCGAAGGTGCAAACGAAGTTCCTTTCTCAACCAAATCTGAAACCAAAAAACATGGGGTTTACGGGGTTGCCAATTTCAACTTTTGGAATCAATTATTGGTAAGTTTGACCGGTCGTATGGAAAGACCTTCAACCCTAGAAAAAAATGTATTCTATCCTAGTGCTTCTGTGGGTTGGAAATTTACCGAAGCAATAGGTGAAAGCAACTTCTTGTCTTTTGGAAAATTAAGAGCGAGTTATGGTGAGGTAGGTATCGAGCCTGTACCTTATGCCAGTAGTACTACTTTCGGCCCTGGAGGAATTGCTTCTTCATGGGGTGATGGTTTAAGTGCTGGACTGTACGGTAACCCATTTTCTAGAGGTGTAACTTTAGGAAATCCTAATCTAAAAGAAGAAAGAGTAAAAGAATTCGAAGTGGGAGCTGATCTTAGATTCTTTAAAAATAGATTTAACTTAGGAGTTACGTATTATGACAGAGTTACTGAAGATGCTATTCTTTTCGTAGATGTAGCTTCTACCACAGGTTTCTCTTCAACACCAACCAACGCTGCCGAGATCACCAACAAAGGTTTGGAAGTTGATTTTGGTTTGAATTTGGTCAGTTCAGGAAGTTTCTCCTGGGATATCAACGGATTCTACTCATTCAACCGCAATGAGGTGACGGACTTGGCCGGTGTGCAATCTGTATTCCTTGCCGGATTTACCGGAACCTCTTCTAGAGCAGTTGAAGGAGAGCCTATTGGAGCCCTCTGGGGAACAGGCTTTGAAAAAGATGCCAACGGTAACAACGTTTTGGATTCCAATGGATTCCCTATCGTTGATCCGGTAGAGAGAGTATTGGGAGACCCTAACCCGGATTGGATTGGTGGTTTAGGTACTACTTTACGTTTTGGAGGATTCACCCTATCAGCCTTGTTTGAAACTTCTCAAGGTAATGACCACTGGACAGGTACAACAGGAGTAATGAGATATTTTGGGGTTGACCCGGTTACTGCAAATGAAGCAACTGCCGCTGTTGACCTGCCAACCTATGATGGCAGAGTGATCCCTGCAGGAACTACTTTCAGAGGAAACATTGAAGACTTTGGCGGTGGACCTGTTGCTTTGGACAGCGAATGGTATACCACTGAGGGTGGAGGATTTGGCTCTCAAGCTGAAACTTTTATTCAGGATGCTTCATGGACAAGGTTAAGAGAACTTTCGCTTGGTTACAGCGTGCCTAGTCAATTGATTTCAAGAACTGGATTGAATTACTTCGAGGTAATGTTAACAGGAAGAAACTTGTTCTTGTGGACAGATATCGAAGGTTTTGACCCGGATATCAACTTAACGGGAGCTACATTGGGTAGAGGTTTAGATTATTTTACAAACCCTGCAACCCAATCATTTATCTTTACAATTAAATTTGGATTTTAATATATAATTACAGAAATCATGAAAAAAATGAAAAAATATATTCTGTTATTTACTGTAGGTTTAGGCCTTATGGCATGCAGTAATTATACGGATGGGATCAATACCGATCCTAACAACTTTACCTCTGCCCCAGGTAATTTATTGGTCGGGCAGTCGGAGTTAGCTGTTGTAAAGTTGTCGAGCAGTGCTGCTTCCAGAATTTCAGGAATGTTTACAGACCAGTTTACCGGATCTGACAGACAATATATTACCATCAATGACTACACCGTTTTAGCGGGTGATTTCGATGATGATTGGGACGACCTTTATGTAGATGGCGCTGCACAAGCACGTTTGGCATCAGAAGCCGGAGCCACAGATGGTGATGATCTGCTTTTTGGTGTGGGCAAGATTATGGAAGGTTTGTTGATGGGTGAAGCAGCGGCTTTGTGGGGAGATGTTCCTTATTCACAAGCCTTTAATTATGTTGATTTTCCAAATCCGGAATATGATCCACAAGCTTCAGTTCTTTCTGCTGTTCAGGGTTTATTGGATGAGGCGATAGCTGTAGTAGGTGATGCCTCTGTTGCATCGGTTTACGGTCAACCTGTTTTTGTTGGGAACAGTGCAAAATGGAAAGAAATTGCCTATTCCTTAAAAGCTCGATACTATTTGGTAGCCAAAGATTATGCCAATGCACTTAGCGCTGCAAAACAAGGGATCAGTGCTGCAAATGGCGATTTATTGTCTGCACACAATAGTGCAAATGGTGCTGAAAACCTTTACTGGCAGTTTATTGTGGAGCAACGCGGTGGTTATTTGACCGCTGAAGGTTCACATATGCTACAATTGCTGAACGGTCAAAAATCTAGATTACTTGCTACTCCGGGTGATGCGAACAGATATGATGTTTATTTTGAAAACGATCAGACATTGGGTGGAGATATACCAAATGTAAGTGAAGGTGGTTATTTTGCTATCGATGCTCCTTTCCCAATTGTTTCTTATGTTGAAACAAAACTGATCGAGGCGGAAGCTGCTGCCAGAACAGGCGGAGACGGTCTTACTCCTTTCAATGAAGTAAGAGATCATTTGGCAACACTTTACGGAGGCTCATTCCCTGCTTCAGGTGCTAGTGGTGAGGCTTTGGTAAATCAGATTTTGGAAGAAAAATATTTGTCTCTTCCCGGATCATTGCAAGTTTTCCACGATGCGAGAAGAACTAAAAACGTATTAGGCATACCGGTTAAAGGAACAGGAAATCCATCTATTCCTCAAAGGTTTTACTATCCTCAGATAGAAATCAATGCCAATGCCAATTTCCCCGGCTTAGTCGATTTATTCGAACCTACTCCGGTAAATAAATAAGCATTATTCTTTAGATGTATAAAAGAGGCTGTCTGTTGAGACAGCCTCTTTTTTTATGCCCGAATCCTTCTTCAAGCGACTTCAGATCATACTTCCTTGTCT
>CAZWAN010000113.1:0-6875 GCA_964631875.1 uncultured Flavobacteriaceae bacterium | reverse complement strand
AATGAAGCAACAACAAGTACAATTTGATTACATCATCGCCGGTTCGGGATGCGCCGGCTTAAGTCTGTTGTACAAAATACTCAAAGATCCGGTCTTATGTACCAAACAAATCCTGGTTCTTGATAAAAGTGAAAAAAGCACGAACGACAGAACCTGGTGTTATTGGGAAAAAGGAAAGGGAATTTTTGATCCCGTAGTTGCACACCAATGGAAAACGCTTGAGTTCAAGACTACTCATTTTGAGCAGCAATACAACTTGGAAAATTACAGCTATAAAATGATCAAGGGAATTGATTTTTATGACCATGTGATCACTTTGGCAAAGAATTTTGACAATGTAACCTTTAAAAAGGAAAATATTCAGAAAATTCATTCAGATAAGGAGGTGGCTTATGTAGAAACGGAAAACACCAACTATACATCGCAATATGTGTTTAATTCTACCCACCTGTTCCATCCGGATATGAACCCGGAAAATTCGCTTTTACAACATTTTGAAGGATGGGTGATCAAAACGAGCAAACCCGCTTTCAACGAAGAAATTGGCACACTCATGGACTTCAGGCTTACTCAAAAGCACGGCATAACCTTTATGTATATCCTGCCTACCTCCGCTCACGAAGCATTGATTGAATATACTTTATTCAGTGAAAAATTATTGGATAAAGAGGCGTACAAAGAAGCTTTAGTAAATTATATCAAGCATGATCTCAAGGTTGAAAAGTATGAAATCATGCATAAAGAGTTTGGCGTCATCCCCATGTCTTTGGCAAAATTTTCAAGAAATCCGGATGCCAATAAAAAAATCATAAATATAGGTACAGCAGGCGGATTTACGAAAGCGAGCAGTGGCTATACTTTTCAATTCATTCAAAAGAACACGGATGTTATTTTAGATAAATTGCGAAAAGGCAAGGTACCCATTCCTAAAAAAACTTTTCGCGAGGGGATGTTCCAATGGTATGACAGAACCATGTTAGAGGTGATATTATCAGGAAAAATGGAGGGAAAACAGATATTCTCTACACTTTTTCAACATTGTTCTATTCAAACCATTCTGGCCTTTTTAGGAAATGAGAGTTCTTTGCTTGACGACATCAACATCATGAAAAGTCTGCCTGTGAAACCCTTTGCTGTAGCCGGATTAAAACAGCTCTTCTGAGCTAAGCACTTTGCGAATCGACAGGGTAAAAAGTGCAAAGCTGTCCGAATGGGCTAAATAAAAGACTGGTTATGAATTCATTGTGTTGAAAATGATAAATTAATTTGTTAATTTTAGGAACTTAAGGAAGAGTAAAACGGATTTTCCCGCACCGGACTTTTTTTATTTACAGGGAATTTTATCAACTAACTAAATGAACAACCATGAGAATTAAACATCATTTCGCGCTTAAGACAATCGTTTTTGGAATGTTGATGGCCACTGCTTTATGGCTCACTCAATCTTGTAAAGGGGAGAAAAAAGAAGAGCCTGTTGAACCGGTTCAGGAAGAAGAAAATGTCATCGAGATCATCACCGAAAAAATGGATTTTCAAATGGTGGATACCCTTCCTTCAGGATGGAATACCTTTCGCTATAAAAACATATCTCCCCAAACACACTTTTTTCTGGTAGATAAATATCCGGAAGGAAAGACCTCTGAAGATGCCGAAAAATTGGTAGCGCCCGTATTTGACAGCGCCATGAAATTAATTATGGAAGGAAAAGCTGAAGAAGGTTTTGCCGAGTTTGCAAAACTTCCCGAGTGGTTCAACCAGGTGGTATTTGTGGGCGGTTCAGGCCTCTTATCTCCAAATCAAGTGGGAGAAACAACGCTGCATTTAAAACCGGGCAAATACATTCTCGAATGTTATGTCAAAATGAGCAATGGTATTTTTCATACTTCCATGGGTATGACGAAAGATATCGTCGTATCAGAAACAGATTCAGGCAATAAAGAGCCGGTTTCTGATATCGAAATCGTTCTTTCAAGTACAGACGGGATCGTTTTTAATGACTCTATTCGTTCCGGCGAACATATTTTTTCGGTATTCTACAAAGACCAAATTGTTCATGAAAACTTTGTAGGGCACGATATAAATTTGGTGAGGCTTCATGAAAATGCCAATCTTGAAGAATTAGAAAATTGGATGAATTGGGCAGATCCGAAAGGATTGATAGAACCTGCACCCGATCATATTACTTTTATGGGTGGCGTAAATGATATGCCGGCGGGAAATAAAGGTTATTTCACGGCAACCTTAACACCGGGCAGGTACGCGCTTATTTCTGAGGTACCCAATACCACAAAAAAGAACCTGTTTAAAATATTCGAAGTACCTGAATAAGATCATTTTGTAGGCTTGGCAACCAGTAAAAGAGTGAATTTTGAGCAAGATCCAATTGAGGATCCTCTTTGTCATTATAATTACCCAATGTATGCCTTTAGACAAGATCAAATGATAACCGGAAAGCATGATTAATTTATTTAAAAAGCTAAGGCATCATCTCCTTTCGGAAGAAAAAGAGGGAAAATTTGGTATGCCCGCGGTAAGGTATCTCAAATATGCCATCGGTGAGATCATACTGGTAGTGATTGGCATTTTGATTGCCCTGAGCATAAATAATTGGAATGAATCGAGGAAAGAAAAAATTTTGGAGAAGAATATCTTGAATGAGATCAATATGAATCTCAAAAGTACGATCTTATCGCTGAACAGAACAATTGAATCCGAAGAAACATATTTGAACTATAACTTACTGATCCTTGACTATATAGAGGGTCAAAAAGAATATGAGGAAAAACTTGATGAAGCCTTTGGCATGTATTTTTGGACAGTCACAACGCATCCTGTTTCAGCCGGATACGATTACTTAAAAACAAGAGGACTAGAATTGATCGCCAATGATAGTTTACGAATAGAAATTAGTTTGATATTCGAAAATGAACTTCCTATTATACATTCAGAAAATGAAAAATGGGCCAATAATTTGCAACAAAATGTGTCGTATCCGTATCACATAGAACATTTTATTAAATACTATGACGACAGTAAAATAAAGGGAGGAGAATTTTCTAAACCCAACAATTATAGCGCATTAATTGCTGACCCAAAATTCAAAAGCATCAATACTGAGATCATGTCCAATAGAAAATGGAACATAAGCACTTTGAAAAAATTAATTGATAAAATAGAAGGGTTGATCCTAAAAATTGACGAAGAGATTCAAAAATGAACAGATCCAATGAAAGCATTGGGTATTTACCTGAGAGATGAGGAGATCAATGCGATCTATAAGTACAATTTTGCGCTAAACGACAGACCGGACAAGGCACCTGATCTGTTTATCATCGGATGGAGAACAGGCCTCAGAATCTCCGATTTTCTTCGTCTGAAAGAAAACAATATCAAAGAGGGGTATATTGAGATCGAAACCCAAAAAACAGGTCAAAATGTGATCATTCCCATGCATCCCCAAGTCAAAGAAATATGGGTCAAAAGAAATGGCTTTCCGAATAGTATCTCTGATCAAAAATTCAATTTGTACATCAAAGAAGTTTGTGAGGAAGCTAAAATAAATGAACTCACAGAAGGCAGCAAGATCAATCCTAAAACAAATCGGAAAGAAAAAGGGATTTATCCCAAATACGAGCTGGTCACTTCTCACATCTGCCGAAGAAGTTTTGCCGGCAATCTGTATGGAAAATTACCCAACTTGGTCATCATGGGTATTACAGGCCACCAAACCGAAGCTCAGTTCTTAAAATACATCAAGATCACGCCCAAAGAAAACGCAAAAAAATTGCAGGAATTCCGGCAAAAACAACAAGAGGAAAATCAGTTTGAAAAATTAAATATGAAAATTGTAAAATAATCGTGTTAACCTTTTATCTTTTTTTGCATTAAGCCCATGAACCCTCCCCTGACTTAGTAATGTTGAACTTATTTTTTACTACCGGTCATGGCGGAAACTATTCCTTCTTTTCACTCCATTTTATTGGAATTCTTTGAAGTTTGCCTTCAAATACATCAACTAGAATCTCAAACCGATCAACAGATCCAGGAACTCATCGCTTCCAGAAATTTTACCTCTACACACATCGATGAGATCAACCTCGTCTTTGAAAAGGATTTTCAAAAAACCAAAGACAAGGGCGGATTTTTGCTCCACCAACTCTTTTTTCTCAGCGAAAGAGAGAATTTCTATTTCTTCGACTGCCCTTTGCAGGTCTATAAAGACCACTACAAAAGCAGAAAAAAAGTGTTTATAAAAGAAAACCTCGATGCCAAAGAAAAAGATTTTATCGCTTTTGAGCTCAAGAACCTGAAACATCCCGGCTGCAAAAGAATTTTGGAATTTCCCCTAAAAACCATCTGCAAAGCTTGTTCTAAACAAAAGCCCGAACTTCATCCCGAAAAGCTTTGTAAACAAATTGGCAAAGGAAGCGGACTCATGTTCGTGAACAACCAAACCGTGCTGGTCAATTATTCAAGACTCATCCCCGCCTCAGCTCCCTGGAAATATTCTACCGGTCGCAAAATTGCTTTTCTCGAAAAGAAATTGATCAAACTAAAAAATAAAAAGAAAGTCGATATAATTCCTGATACCAACCAAGAAAACAAATTGACCACCAACCAAAGTGTTTTGCTCTTAGATCAGCTCGGGGTCTTTGCCCTGCCTTTTTTCGAAAAGACCAGCAAGAACAAACAAGCTGACCTTTTGTGTAAACTCATCGGAAAACACAGCAAGAACATCAAAACCGCTATGGAAAGACTCGACAGATCACCTTCTTCTTTAGGAGCCGGTTATCAGCGTGATATGGGTATCATTCAGCAGTTTTTGAACGAGTTGGCCTAGGTGTTGGAGTAACTACCGGAGTTACTCCCATGCTGCTGTTTTGCGCTGTTCGAAATACATTCGCCTCGTTAAACTTTTAAATCAAAAACGATGTCATTAAACAACATTACACAAGTCCACAACATCTCGCCTCAAGAATTAAGAGAAAGTATCCTGGAAGATGTTCGGGCAGAGCTCAAACAACTCGCCCATCATTTTCAACCGGCTAAACCAACCGAATACATCACCCGACAAGAAGCGCGAAAATTACTCAAAGTTTCGATGGCTACTTTGACCGAGTGGAACAAAAAAGGGATCATCAAACCCTATCGCCTTGGCAACCTGATCCGCTATAAACGCACCGAACTCGACCAGGCACTGATCAAAATAAACTTTTAATTATTTTTCCGAAAATCCTCATCGAATTGGGGGGATTCATGGGGATTTTCACTTTGTTTTTATGGAAAACATCAATTACATCAAACACCTGAACGGGATCTTTCACCTTTTTGGCAAAGATTCCAGGCTTAACCCAAGCCATATCTCTTTGTACATGGCGCTCTTCCAACTGTGGAATTTCAATCGCTTTCCTGCCACTTTTTTTATCCACCGCGATGAGGTCATGCGGCTTTCCAGGATCGGTTCTAAGTCTACCTATCACAAGTGCATTCGCGAACTGGACACCTGGTCTTATCTGCAATACCTGCCTTCCTACAACCACTTCCATGGCAGCCGTGTAATGATGTTCCATTTTGAAGAGGTGGAAATGTCTTTACCCAACCCTTGGCTCACTAAAAACGGGACAAGTGCCGAACCGGAATCGGACGGGTTCCGTACCAAAAGTGAGACAAGAGCCGATCAGGAGCTGGTATCTTTAATAAACAATAACAAACATCATAAACAGTATAAACCAGGGGAAACAACTATTCCAAAAAATGAAGAAGAAGTCATTGCTTTTTTTAAAAAAGAAGACCGGCCGGCCATCGAGGCCAAAAAATTTTTCAACTACTACAAAGGCATCGACTGGATGATCGGCAAAGCCAAAATAACCGACTGGCAAGCCACGGCAAAGACCTGGATGCTCCGGGCAAACAAAAATGAGACCAAAAAAGGACTTGGACAAAATAGAGACAACCTCCGTACGACTACATATAAGAACTTTAACGATCCGCTTTGATCATGAATCATCCGCTACAAACCGTCACAGAAGGCGCAAAAACCTTTCAATTGGCAAAACTGAACAAGCACCACCTCAGCTATGATTTCGACCAAATTTGGGCTTATTTTGAGTGCAAAGGAAAAAGTCTTTTTCATCCAAATTTTTGCCTCCATGAATCCGATAAATCCCTATTGCTCCAACTCTGTGCTTATTTTTTGAATGATGAAAAGCTTTGCACCCATTTCAACCTCGATCCCAACAAAGGGATCCTGCTCACCGGTCCGGTAGGTTGCGGAAAAACCAGTTTTATGAAACTGTTAGCTACCATCAGTCTCAAAAAAAGATCTTTTGACCTCATCCCTGCCCGGAACATCGCTTTCGAATTTTCCAACCAGGGTTTTTCTGTCATCGAAAAGTATGGCAACCACAAAAGCTACTGTTTTGACGACCTGGGTGTAGAACCCAACGGCCGATATTTCGGTGCCGAATGCAACGTGATGGGAGAGGTGCTGCTATCCCGTTACGACCTTTTTGTGAACCACAAAGTAAAAACCCACGCCACCACCAACCTCAACGCAGAAGAACTCGAATATCGTTATGGCAATCGTGTAAGATCGAGAATGAGGGCGATGTTTAATTTGGTGGGGATTCAATCTGATGCGAAGGATAAACGGGTTTAACAAGGTTTTTATGCCTGTGGCGGGTGATGCGGTGGTACGGTTATGCGGTTATGCGATGATACAGTTATACGGTGATGCGGTGATGCGGTTATACGGTCAGGCGAGCACCTAAAAGGAGGGGAAGTAATTTAACCCGGCCTCAAATTTAAAAGTATTGAGTACTGAGTATTGAGTATTGAGAGAGGTGATGTGGTGCTGCCAGGCACCTAAAAGGAGG
>CAZWAN010000112.1:0-7076 GCA_964631875.1 uncultured Flavobacteriaceae bacterium | reverse complement strand
GCCGACAAGGAAGGTTTGGAGGTTTTGTTTTCGATCAGTAAGTTTTGGCGTATGTGGCGAAAGAATTTGATCATTGTTTAAAGCTGGTATTCGTTTTTTAAAAGTTGGATAAGTTCTGTAGCGTCTTCCATAATTTCCGGCATTTCAGCCCGGCCTCTTATATCATAATTACGTTGGATCAAAATAAACATATTGGTAAACTGTTGAAGGTAAGCCTTATCATAACGAATAAGTTGTAAATCATTTGATTTTGATACCCGGTAGGCTTCTTTTGCAAAGATATCGTTGAATGGCTGATCCTTATCTACTTCAATTATTTCCATAAAATAAGGAGAGTTTAAATCTAGAACTGCCTTTATCATATCGTCGGCTTTGTCTGCGTTAGATTTATCAAATTCAAAATCTTCATCCAAGTGATATGAAAAGCTTTCGTATCCGGCTAACTTTTTTAGCAAACTATCATTACTTATCAAACTAAGCCCACCGGAATTTTTTAATTCATTTAATGTTGAACGACTCCATTTGTACGGTCTGTACATGATATCATTACACAAAACGAACAAATCAGTATTGGATAACTCTATGGTTGGTGTTTTACGCATATACATTCTTAAGCTGTCAATAGATTTATATTTTTTTTCAGCTTGAAATTGGCTTACCTCTAGCATCTCGATATCGCTTTTAAATCCTCAATAAGCGATTTGGCATATTGCCTGATCCTTTTTTGCTCGAGTCGTTTTTCATTCCAATTGTTCACTTGTAAGGCAATTAAAATACCAATAATAACAAGTAAAATTTCTCCAATAGCGTAACGCCAATATGTCCAAAATTTATTTTCGGCAGCAAGTTTTCGGCGAATATGTCTAAAAATTTTGATCATTGGATTTATTCGGTTTTGTCGGTTTCCGATTCAGCCAATTTTTCTTTCCTGAATCTTATCACCAGTCTAACTACTATGCGCAAGATCAAGGCAAAAGCTACGAGGTAAATGATCTGTTGGGTTTCCATGTTTTAAGGTTTTATTGTTTTTAGTTGTTCGTTATTGCCGGTCATTTGCCAGTGACCCAAAGAAATTGGGATATTTCCAATACTGTTTAGGGTATCAAAAAAGTCTTTGGTTACAAATGCCTCATTATTTAATTCTGTATTCCTGGCATATGCTGCCATGGCATTTTCCAATAAATATTTCCCTGTAATATAACTTGTACCATATCCAGGTTGTCGCAAATAGAGATGCTGCTCAAAAATGAGAAGCTCTTTTTCGGTTTTCATCCAACCCCGGGGTGTATATTCGGAATGAATACTTCCCGCTTCTTCCATGCTCATTAAGTTGGCATGGGCATATAAAGAACCTAAACCTCTTGCCGCACGTTGGGCGATCATGATATAAACAATTTCACGACTTCTGGGGCTGTCATCATATAATCCTGCTTCCATAAACATTTCTTCTACCGCTGTAGCTGTGCCTTCGTTTCTGGAATCGAAGATGTTATACAAAAGCGGGCCTTTTCTAATTTCACTTTGGTGAGGCTCGTATTTCATTTGTGCCAATTCAAACCAATGATAAAAATGGGAATACAAAGGTCTTGGATCATAGTGCTCCCCAATCACAAAAAAATTGCGCTGTTCTTCAGGAACAAATGAACCCAAATGTTCTCTAAGTGCCGGTTCAAAATAGGGTTTTACAGTTAAAATATCTTGCCTGTCCAAAAAAGCAATCAGATTTTTGGCAGCTTCATCCGCCATTTTATCGTAGGCTTCCGGAGAATCGGCAGCAATCAGTTCCGGAAGGTTTCTGTTTCGGTGTTCTTCAAGTTTTAAGGATGACCAGGCACGAGCCAATTCTCTTTTTAAAAGTATCACTTCATCCTCCCAACTTAAGGGCACCAAATGGACGTTTTGTTGATACCATGTGTAATTTTCTTTGCCTATCCCCGAAGGTCCGGTTTTTGTTTTACTTTCTTCCTCTAACCAAGTCACAAAATCATTGGTTGAAGTAATGGCTTCATTGATGGTTAAAACCAGATCAGCATCGGTAGTTACGTTTGGCTTATCCAACAAACTGTTCAGTACCACACTTTGGTTTTTGATGTCTCTAATACCGGTAATCCACAAATCTTTGGCATTTCCCGTCAAATTTTGTTTCGCCTGATCGTTTAAAGGAGGGATAACTTTCAAATCGTTTAAAAGTCGATTGCGCTCTTCTGTGCTCAGCGGAAAACTGTAGGTCCAAAGTTCTGTAAGGGCATGATGTGTTGGACCTTCATGCGCCGGCACATCACTTTTTTCTGTCCATATGGAAGCATAAAAAGCAGGGTCGCGCTCCCATGGTTTTAGCATACGATGATTAAAATCATAGCCATTCATTTCGGCCCAAACCACATACCAATCTACTTTTTGTTCAATCGTCCAGTTTGTGGTATCAATGGCATTCAGTTTGTTTTGCAGTTCCTTAAATTCAGGCCAACGTTTTTCAAAGGCTGCTTTGGTATAATCCGGCGCACCGGCTTTAAAAGGTGGCCTTTCAAAAGTTCTCCATTCTTTAAACAAGTTTACAAGGTCTTTATGAGTATTTAAAGTAAGGTTCTTTTCTTCTTTGGTCTCTGTTTCTTGTTGTGCTTGCTTGTTACAACTGAAGTTAGAATAACTTATTAGAATAATTATACCAATACATTTTATGACTTTCATGCGTATTATTTTTTATATTTTAAACTCTCAACAACCATTTCATCCGTCTTGATTTTGGTAATCGGTTTCACCTTCGGCCAGAATTTTCAGACGGATATTTCTGAAGAAATTGATCATTGTTTAAGAAGTTTATCGATCCTTTCAGATAGTGCTAAATTTGATGTTTTATAGGTGTTTAAATTTTTAAAGATCAAGGTACTTTGGTTGAGCAAATCGATAAGATAATTAAGCGTTTCCGGTTGTTGGATAAACTCGTTGAAATCGGTATGAAATTCAGTTCTTATATCTAACCTGTAATTAGGAATGGTATGATAGTCAAGTTTAGTATGAATTTTGTCTAATGGATCAAACTGCCTCATTTGATTGAAGTTGAAATTTCCGGATTTGGTTTGATAGAGTTCTAAGGTCCATTCCAAAAACATCTTTGAATAATAATCAATGATCTCATTTGAAAGTTCCTTATCTTCTAATTTTTGAAGAAGTCCGCTACCATATAGTGTTTGATAGTTAGTGTTGATTTTATAAAATTTTCGAAAATCAAATACACGCAGAAAATATTGACCCAGTTCTTCATTTGAATAGTGTTCTATGCCTTGTTGGTGAAGAATGATACGCTGAATATCATCAGTAATTTCACTGTACCAGGCAGAAAGAAAGTCGAATCGTTCAGCCTCCGCTTTTAAATCTGCCTGAACACCCGACAAAAGTTCATGCATCACTTTTTTCTCGTGCGATTTATCCTTTAAGATGTTAAGTTGAAGTGCAATCAAAATTCCAATGACCACAAGTACAATTTCGCCTAAAGCATATTTCAGGTACCTGCCTGCCGACAAGGCAGGTTTGGAGGTTTTGTTTTCAACCATTAGGTTTTGACGAATGTCACGAAAGAATTTAATCATGAGCTATTGTTTGGTTATAATTAAGCACAATATTGGGGTATTGAGCAGCTATAAAGGTTTCTGTTATGTTGCCAATGTTACTACACTTTTGAATTCACTCTATATACACTATACTTTCTCGACCATTCTGTTGACTGGCCCGGTTTAAGGAATATGTTAATAAACAGCTCCGGACTAATCACATGCTGCCATCCCCAAAGATTGACCTTATTTGTTTGAAAACTTCCTGTTTCACTGATCGCAATGTTGTATTCAAGATCTATTAATTCCCATGCGGCTTTTACATTTTCACTACCTGTGAGATTACTGTAAAAGAATTGTTCTTTGGGCGTACCCTTCCATGTAATTTCATTCTGACCCAAATTTACTTTACCTTCAGGATTTACCACTTCCGCAAATAATTGGGGTCTTAATTGAAATGGAAATTTTAATACATAATTAGGCCCTGTCAAATCTTTATTTATTGCCGTAAAATTGTGGTTGTACTCGTCGGTAATAATATCTTTTTCACCTGTATTCTCTAAATAATATTGAATAGTAAAACCACTGTCTTGCAGTTCAATCTCTTTTTTCAATAAATAAGAATAACCATTCACAGCTTTTGATTTACAGCTGATCAATACCCTATTGGATTCGGAAATAATATGGAAATCGGCCGGATCGATCTCGTAATTTTTATAAAACTCGTATTGCGTACCCTCCTTTTTTAATAAGCCCACCCCTATTTTGTGAAACCAACCACCTATGTGAGCCTCATCAAAACCCAATGCCGTATCAATTCCAAATTCATTGTAAAATCCCTTTCCAAAGTAATCCTCATTATGACAGTCGGTTCTTTCAACACTCGACAACAGCGTATTTTGAAATTTTACTTTTACAATTTTACCAGTCCAATCGAATCTTGAAAATTGATAATTTTCAAGAGGACTATCGACATGAATTTCCATGTTCTTATTTTTAAGTATATGCGCCATGGGATAAATAAAGGAGAATTTTAAACCTTAAAGAACAAATTTTCATAGGTAATTTACTTTTTAAACTTTTCAGAATAGGTCTTGGGAGGTTCCCTAACGAAGATAATTAAAAAAGGGACTCCTTCACAATTGGTCATATTTTCTCTAAAAAAGAATAAAAACAATACACGTAACGTGGTGTTATCATATCTAAGTTCCTTAACAAAGTTGAGTTTGGCGTTTTTCTGCTTCAAGAGAAAGAACATTGAGAATTGTTTGTTCTGCTTACCTTTTTACGGTTTATGTGATTGAACAATTTTCGACATCTTTGGGTTTTTATAAACTTGTAAAGTTCCTATTTAAAAAAAATCTAAAGGGAAGTAACGAACAAATTGCTAAGCGTACAACACTGCATATCAGGAAGAAATTTGCTTTATTTTTATAACCTACTTGATCCGTATCACTAAAAATACAATTTGAGCAATAAGAAATGAAATGGATAATATTTCTCCAAAAACGCCTATTAAAATAGAATTGAAGTTAAAATAATCGATCAAGTAAATCAATAAAAAGTAAAAACAACCATAAAATTTTTAAGGGTCAGGTTCTTACTTTTTATCAAACCTATTATTTTTCAATCGATTCAGGCTATTCACAGCATTTGATCAGGTTATTTCTTTAACAGAAATTCCAATGGAATATCCAAGCGTTTATTCCAAGATTCTTCGCTGTGGTTTTCTCCGGGAAAATAACGGGTAATCCAGCTGTTGTTGTCATATCCTTTTTCAAGCATAATACTATCCACCCTTTTCTGAATTTCGGCATACAGTGCATCCAGGGTTTGGTCGCCATAGTCGAAATATATTTTATGCGTCTTTGGATTTGGCAGGTTCGCTTTCAAATAATTGAGAAATTCTTTTGGTACCGGATTATTTTCTAAAGTAAATGTTCCCGGCCAATGTGTAGACATACAAGCAGCCCCGCCAAATATTTTGGGATATTCACATATCGCATAAATAGAAATAAGTCCGCCCATACTGCTGCCGGCCATAAAAGTATTTTTCCTATTGGTATGCACAGCATATTTCTTATCAATGTATGGTTTTAACTCTTTCACAATAAATTCCAAATATTTATCAGATTGGGGTTGGAAATTAACTGTTGTTCTTCCTGCTCGTTGCAATTGTTCCGAAACAGTATCTTTTTCAATTTCAGTTAATTGCTCAAACGGCCTTTGAGGAAAATAGTCTGTATGCCTTGTTTGTCCGCCATTCCAAATACCCACCACAATAAAATTCTTTATTTTTTTGTTGTTTAATAAATCTGTGGCCACATCATCTATATTCCAGGCTTGTTTATTCCAGGATTGGTCAGGGTCAAATAACATTTGCCCATCATGCATGTATAACACCGCATATTTTAATTTTTCACTGTATCCCTCAGGTAGCCAGATATCAATATTCCTTGCGGTTATGTATCTTGATTGAAAATTTTCAATGCGTTCGATCTTTCCACTTACCACTTTAGGAAGTGCGTTTTGTGCTTTGATCTGCGGTGATAAACTTAATAAGACTAAAAAACTAAACACTTTTTTGTTCATGTTAATTCACATTTAATTTTACCAATCCTTGCTTCTTACAATTTAATCTGCTCATGTTAGTTTTAAAAGGCTATTATATAAAAATTGCACCTTTCTGCACATTTATAGCCGCGCCTTATCGCCAAGAATCAGTGAGCTGTTTTGCCGGTTGAAACCAAAATATCCTAGCCCATAAAATCATTTTCATTCATGGCAGTTGCGAGACTTTTGTTAATTTTTGAATCCATTCTTATTTAAGTCTGTCAAAGTTGGATGTTCGTTTTTTCGATTACTTTATTCGTAGCTTCTTCAAGACCTTCGAGTGCCATAATGTAATTGGTGATGTCCCAAACTTGATTTTCCATATTGTTCTCAAATTCTAAATCTTGAAACATCTTCACATAATTTGTGGATAATTTCGATTTTTCTTTCCACTTTACAATGCTATAACTATCAATATTTTTCAAGGAAGCATTTTTTGTTAAATAGGGTAGAACTAAATTTTGACTTATCTCATCCATTGTTTTATAGGCTTCTTTTTTTCCATCCAATTTAATCGACCATTCAAACAGCAGCAATCTCAAATCAGGCGAAATAAGGTTTAACCTGCCTGAGGATATCAAATCCGAATAGACCGCCTGACTAGGCGTGTACTCTCTATAATCTATGCTCAGCGATAAAAGGCTGTCAAGGTTATGCTTTTTTAGCATTTCTTCTGTCTCGCCAATTAACTCCATCATATCTTTGGTACTTTTTAGAATGGTTTTATGAAAATTGATAGATTCTTGGAGTGAACTTTTATTCTGTTTAAATTCTACATTTAGATTTTCGATTATATTTTGCTCTATCTTTTTGTTTGCTAAATTATTATTCCAATTATTAATTTGAAGTGCAATCAAAATCCCAATGACCACGAGTACAATTTCTCCAATGGCATATTTTAGGTATTTACCTGTT
>CAZWAN010000111.1:0-7124 GCA_964631875.1 uncultured Flavobacteriaceae bacterium | reverse complement strand
CGGTCCCTCATATTGCAAAACTGTGCTTACAAACCTCCAACCACAAAATATTGATCCCGGCAGTTTTTCTTTTAGGTGCAATTGTTATGTTGTTATGTGACACCATTGCTCAATTGCCCAATTCGGCCTATGTGTTACCCATCAATGCAGTGACATCTTTATTTGGTGCGCCGCTGGTTATTTGGTTATTATTCAGAAAAAAACGATTGACCTAAATCATTTTTGTTGAACGAAATGAATTACATATTATCAACGCAAAATCTTGCCATAGGTTATCGAAAAAAAGAAGGTAATCATGTCGTAGGCAAGAATATTTCTTTGGGACTCAGCAAAGGAGAAGTCGTTTGTTTAATGGGCAAAAATGGTATTGGAAAATCTACGCTCATCAGAAGTATTACGGGAGTACAAGAAAATCTTGGCGGAGATGTCTTCATAGATGATAAAATTTTATCTAAATTTTCTTTGACTCAAATTGCACAAACCATTAGTTTGGTACTGACTGATAAAATTGAGCCCAGCAACCTCACTGTTTTTGAATTAGTTGCACTGGGCAGACATCCTTATACAAATTGGTTAGGCACCTTATCTCAAAAAGATGAGGAAGCCATTATTTTTTCCCTTTCAAAAACAGATTTACTTTCATTAAAAAATACCAAAGTAAATGAATTGAGTGATGGTCAGATGCAACGTGTCATGATATGCAGGGCTTTGGCACAAGATACTCCCATCATTATTTTAGATGAACCCACGGCACATCTGGATATTCAGCATAAAATTGAAACATTTCAATTGTTGCATTCTTTTGCTCATGAATTGAATAAAGCGATATTGATTTCAACTCACGAAATTCAGCTCAGTTTACAAATTGCGGATCAACTTTGGTTAATGGATGAACATGGGATTACAACTGGCAAGGTTGATGAACTTATCAAAAATGGAGAAATTAATCGACTATTCGATAACCCATCCATTCATTTTGACCATCAAAGCAGGTTATTTAATTTTATCAATTTAAAAAAATAATGTCATGTGTTTTTACTCTAAACTCAGTAAAAAAGCTGAAGAAATAGAAAGTAAACTGAAGGCAAAATTTAAGGATAAGGCGAACTTTGTACCTCAAGATGAAATCAAAGCATTCGATTTTCCAAAGCTGCCGGTCATTACTTCAGAAGATCAACAAGTCATCAATTTTTTTCAATGGGGATTAATACCTGAATTTTCTGATAACGATGAGATCAAAAAATTTACGCTCAACGCTAAAATTGAAACCATAACAACAAAACCCTCTTTTCAATTATATACTTCCAACAGATGTTTAATTCCTGCCGATGGCTTTTATGAATGGCAATGGCTGGATGATAAAGGTAAAAAGAAAGAAAAATACCTGATCTCTTTAGCTGATGACGAATTGTTTTGTTTTGCCGGTATTTATTGTTCATGGCAAAACCCTATAGATCATCACAAGTTAGACACATTTACGCTACTTACTACCGAGGCAAACGAACTAATGAGTAAAATCCATAATTCGAAAAAAAGAATGCCTGTAGTATTACCCGGCAAAATTCAAAAAAACTGGCTAAATGGAGAAAATTTAGAGAAATTTAAAAAACCTCAAGTAAATTTGATTGCCACAAAAGTGACTAGGGAGAATGAGCAGTATTCCCTTTTTTAATTATTATAAGGCAGCAACTCGTTGTAATGCCATATCATAAATTCTTTCGTATTCGGGTAAAATTTTATCTATGCTAAACCGTTTGGCGTTTTCAAAGGCATTTTGTTTGAATTTATCCAATCTTTTATCATCCTCTAAAATATAAATCGCATTCTTCGCCATATCTTCACAATCTCCAACATCACTTAAAAATCCTGTTACTCCCTGAACGTTTACTTCAGGCAATCCACCCGTGTTTGAAGAAATTACGGGAGTTTTAACAGCCATAGCCTCCAATGCCGCCAATCCAAAACTTTCTGTAGCTGAGGGTAATAAAAATAGATCGGCATAACATAAGATCTTTTTTATCTCTGTAGTATTTCCCATGAAAATTATTTTACGGCTAATTCCCAACTCTTTGGCATATCTTATGGCAGATTCCTTTTCTGGCCCTTCACCAATCATAATTAATTTTGAAGGCAATTTCTTTTGTACCTCAAAAAAAATGGTGATGATGTCATGAATTCTTTTTACAGGTCTGAAATTACTGATGTGAAGCAATATTTTTTCATCTGGTTGTGCAATTGTTGAACGCATACAATCAGAATCTTCATGGTCTTTTACATGATCAAAGTCAATAAAATTATAAATAACTTCTATTTTATTCTTGATGTTAAATAATCTCAAAGTATCCTGTTTTAAATTTTCAGATACTGCCGTTACTACATCAGAATTATTAATGCTGAATTCAACTGCCGTTTTATACACCGGGTGGCTGCCAACCAAGGTAATATCTGTACCATGTAAAGTAGTCACTACCGGAATTTCAACTCCCTTTTCTTTGAGCATTTGTTTACTCATATAAGCTGCATAAGCATGTGGAATGGCATAGTGCACGTGCAAAATATCTAATTTATATTTAATAATCACTTCTACCAATTTACTCGAAAGGGCGAGTTCATACGGTTGATAATGAAACAAGGGATACTCTTCCACAAATACTTCATGAAAAAACAAATTGGCATTTAAAAAATCCAGCCTAACGGGTTGATGCGTAGTAATAAAATGAACCTCATGTCCATCTTTCGCCAAACCCATACCTAATTCTGTTGCTAAAACACCACTTCCACCATAGGTGGGATAACAAACAATTCCTATTTTCATGAAAAAATATTTTGTAGTTCTGCAAATCTAAGTCGTATTTCATCAGAATACTTTCAAAATACTTAGAGTTTTGTTTAATTTTGATTTCTGTAAAATTACATTTTTTATCATGGACTTTCGTCATTTTTTAGATTTGGTACCCGATTTTACCCGCGCACCTTTGGGCGGGCTTAAATCTCAGTTAAAAATGGTACCAAAAGAGAGGCCTATATTTAATGAATTGGAACTTTTGAAAAAATCTCCAAAAGAAGCATCTGTCCTTGCATTATTTTATCCCAATTCTTTTGGGAAAACAAGTTTTTTATTAACTTTAAGAGCTTCGTATAACGGTGTCCACGCAGCACAAATAAGTTTTCCGGGAGGAAAAACGGAACCAGGTGATAAAACCTTTGCAGATACTGCTCTTAGAGAGGCGAATGAAGAAATTGGGGTTAACCCGGCTGATATCAAATTATTACGAAAAATAAGCAACACTTATATTCCTCCTAGTAATTATTTAGTACATTCCTATGTTGGTATGTTAACTTATCAACCGGAATTTAGACTAAATCATGAAGTTGAACAAGTAGTTGAGGTTAAATTATCCGATCTACTTGACAGTAGAACATTGAAAACAAAGAGATTAACAACGAGTTACATGAATGATGCACATGTCCCATATTACGATTTGAATAATCATACCGTTTGGGGTGCCACAGCAATGATTTTAAGTGAAATTAAAGACCTCCTCGAGGTTGTAAATTCATAATTTTAGTTATGTTTGCCAAGCAAATTTTAAAGCATGACCTTGTTTAAAAAAGATATTTTTGGGAAAAGTCTTTTTCTTAAAAAAACTTTGATTCGAACCCTCGGACTTATTTCGCATAGAAGATACAGAGGCTTTAATGAATTACATATTGAGGGCTCAGAAATAATTAGGGACTTACCCCCTACCAATGTGCTATTTATCTCGAACCATCAGACTTATTTTGCCGATGTAGCTGCAATGTTTCATGTTTTTAATGCCTCTTTAAACGGAAGAGTAGATACAATTAAAGACATAGGTTACCTTTTTAATCCTAAATTGAATATTTACTTTGTAGCGGCAAAAGAAACAATGCGCGCCGGACTTTTACCTAAGATCATGGAGTATGCAGGTTCCATTTCAATTGAACGAACCTGGAGAGAAAAAGGAAAAGATGTAAACAAACAGGTTAAAATGAGTGATATATCAAATATCACCAGAGCGTTGAACGACGGTTGGGTCATCACTTTTCCACAAGGTACCACAACTCCCTTTAAACCGATCAGAAGAGGTACGGCTCATATTATCTTAAAAAATAAACCGATCGTAATTCCCATTGTTATTGACGGATTTAGAAGATCGTTTGATAAAAAAGGCCTATTGATCAAAAAAAGAGGTATTTTACAATCCATGGTTATCAAGCCCCCATTAGAAATAGATTATGAGAATGATTCTGTTGATGATGTAGTTACAAAAATTGAATTTGCCATAGAACAACATCCTTCATTTCTAAAAGTTGTTCCCGTTCCTGTTGAGGATTATCATAAATCTGAAGATGAACTCAACAAAAAAAGAGAATTCTGGCAAAATTATTAACGACTGTTAAATTGCTTACTGATTTTGAGTTTCAAAAGTCTTTGATAATCCTCTTCCAGCCATTTTAAATAGTTGGTAGAACTTTTCATAATGCAATAAGAGTATTGTTTTATTCTATAGGCTATATCTTCTTTAAGAAGATTCGAAAGCATATAGGCATCAATAATAGTCTCTGAATTTTCAACACACATCTGAGCGTGTTGTTTTACCGATTTCTCCAGAGCCAATTTTGATTTTTTCCCATTATCAAGGGCTTCTTCATAAGCCATTTTTATATCAAAATCTAAATTTTCTGTTTTGGAAAACTTCCTTTTGATCTCGTCAGGTAATTGATAGGTAAACTTTTTTTCAATTTCGTCATCACTTCGCAAGCTTTCCAAGAAAATATTTGGATTCCTAAAGATATAATTCCAATCGATTGGATCTGTCCATAATCCAAATCTCGCCACATTATTACCTAAATCGATAATTTTAAATTTGTCCTTCTTAGCAATCACCCTGGATCCTCGACCAATCATCTGAAAATAAAGCGCCAATGATCTTGTCGCTCTGTTAATAATGATCGACTCTATTGTGGGCTCGTCAAAACCAGTTGTGAGTATACTTACTGATGTCAGCACTGCATCCGGTGTTTCCTTAAACCACTTAAGAATACTTCTCCTCTCCTCTTTGGTATTTGTATTATCTATATATTTTACTTTGTAACCAGCTGCCAAAAAAGTTTCATAAACAAATCTTGAAGTCATGATTCCATTATTAAAAATCAAGGTCTTCGTTCCTTTTGCTTCCAACTCATAGGCCTTCAATAACTTTTGTTGCATGTTGGTTTGGATATACAACTCTTCGGAAGATTTTACCGTATAATCGCCGTTGATTCCGATTTTTAAAGATGTCAGGCTTACATTAAAATTAAATGTGGCCGCTTCCGCCAAAAATCCTTTCTCGATTAACGAACTGATATTTTCACCCACAATAAGATCTTTATAAATCTCATGCATAGGTAAATTTATGTTTGAACTCAATGGTGTTGCCGTAACACCCAGAATAAAGCAAAATTCAAAATATTTAAATAATTTTCGGAAAGAATTGTAATGAGCCTCATCGACAATTACCATACCGATATCATTGATCTTTACTTTTCCCTCTTTTAACCTATTATTTAAGGTTTCAACCATGGCCACAAAACAATGGTAATTACTATCATTGCGCACTTCTTTTACATTGCTATCGATGATCTTGTTTGGAACACCAAATTCATCTAACATGTGTGAAGTCTGTTTGCTAAGCTCAATTCTATGGGTTAGGATCAATACTTTTTTTCCTGTAGTAGCTATATATTTTCTGGCAATTTCAGAAAATATAACTGTTTTTCCCCCACCTGTTGGAAGTTGATAAAGAAGGTTGTAATTACTTGGGTAATTTTCGATACAATCAAAAATTTTTTCAATGGCTCCTTGTTGATAGCCATATAATTTCTTTCCAATTTTTCTTTCTTCTTTCTCGAGCGAGGTAAGCGACATGCATCTAAAAATAAGTTACAAAAATACAGTTTTACTAAGGTTACAAAAGCATTTTTTAAAAACTTTTAAAAAGTATTTTTTATGTTCAGTTATCTATTTGAAAATCAAATGTTCACAATAAAAAAATCCGTGTAAATTGCTTTATACGGATTTCTTTTATCGGTTTTAATCTTTTTATACTCTTGATGCAAGCCAATTTCCAACTTCACTGGTTTTATAAGACTTTCCTCCATCGGCTAAATCTTCTGTCACATATCCCTCTTCCAATGATTTGTTTACTACTGCTCTGATAGCCTCTGCCTCTTCTTTCAGACCAAATGCATCTTCGAACATCATCGCAGCAGACAATACAGTTGCGAGTGGATTAGCTATATCCTTACCGGCAGCCTGTGGATAAGATCCGTGAATTGGCTCGAATAAAGATGTTTTTTCACCTAAGGATGCTGAAGGCATTAATCCCATCGAACCAGATATCACAGAGGCTTCATCTGTAAGAATATCACCGAACAAATTCTCCGTGATCAATACATCGTAACTGTTTGGCCATTGTACCAAACGCATGGCAACTGCATCTACAAATTCATATGAAACTGTTACTTCGGGATAATCTTTTTCCATGGACTGGACTGTTTCTCTCCATAACCTAGACGTTTCCAGAACATTAGCTTTATCTACACAACATAATTTTTTAGATCTGGACATAGCCATTTCAAAACCCTTTTTAGCTAGGCGCGTTACTTCCGCTCTAGAATACACACAATTATCAAAAGCAACATCACCGTTCTCTTTTCTTCCTTTTTCACCAAAATATATTCCTCCGGTCAGTTCTCTCAAAAAAACCAGGTCGGTCCCTTCAATCCTTTCTCTTTTCAATGGAGACTTATCAATTAAAGATGGAAATGTAAATGTTGGTCGAACATTGGCAAAAAGTCCCAACTTTTTTCTCATTTTCAACAATCCCTGCTCGGGGCGCACCTTCGCCGATGGATCATTATCATATTTTGGGTGTCCAATAGCTCCAAATAAAACTGCATCCGCTTTTTCGCAAATCTCATGTGTCTCATCCGGATAAGGCTCTCCCACAGCATCAATAGCTGCGGCACCTGTTAAAGCCGGTGTCCAAGTTATAATGTGTCCAAATTTTTTCGCTACTGCATCAGAAACTTTCACTGCTTGGTCAATAACTTCA
>CAZWAN010000110.1:0-7191 GCA_964631875.1 uncultured Flavobacteriaceae bacterium | reverse complement strand
GTTAGGAGTTTGAGAGTAGTTTGGTTAATATGGTAAAATTTCATTTTTATAAAATGATGAAAAGCGAGAGAATTTTAAAAACAGTCATATCTTTCACTTATTCATAGGAGAAGAAGAATTAAGTTCAAATAAAAAAGCTCCCTTGGGAGCTTTTTTAAAACATTTATATGGACTCAATTTTAAAGTTCCAATGCCTTTTTCGGATCATTGTTCATTAAAATTTCTATAGGATTTTCAAGGGCTTCTTTCACCGCTACCAAAAATCCGACAGATTCTTTTCCGTCAATGATGCGGTGGTCATAAGATAAAGCTACATACATAATTGGCCTGATCTCAACTTTACCATTAATAGCCACAGGTCTTTCAACGATGTTGTGCATCCCTAGAATTCCACTTTGTGGAGGATTGATAATAGGTGTAGAGAGCATTGAACCAAAAACACCACCATTTGTTATAGTAAAAGTACCTCCGGTCATTTCGTCTACTGTGATTTCTCCATCACGCGCTCTCAAAGCCAACCTTTTCACTTCTTGTTCTACACCATTAAAAGTTAATTTTTCGGCATTTCTAATGACGGGAACCATAAGTCCTTTGGGGCCAGAGACCGCTATTGAAATATCGGCAAAATCATAGGAAATCTTGTAATCTCCATCGATCATAGAATTGACATCAGGAAATAATTTAAGGGCTCTAACAACAGCTAAAGTAAAGAAGCTCATAAAGCCTAAACTTACATCGTGTTTTTCTTTGAAAGCCTCCTTGTATTTTTTGCGCAATTCAAAAATAGGCTGCATATCAACTTCATTAAAAGTTGTCAACATCGCAGTTTCATTTTTTACTGAAACCAAACGTTGGGCCACCTTTCTGCGCAACATAGATAATTTCGATTTTTCACTTTTTCGATCCTTATCATCCAGTGCTTTACCCATTGAAGGGACAGCATTTACCGCATCATCTTTGGTAATTCTACCATCTTTTCCCGAACCTTTTATTTCGGCAGGATCTATATTTTTTTCAGCCAGAATCTTCTTTGCTGCCGGTGAAGCAGTACCGGTGGCATATGTTGAAGTCTCTTCTGTTTTTTGAGCAGGAGCATCAGAAACAGTTACCTTTTTTTCTGCAGGTTTAGCCGTTGAATTTCCTTCGGGTCTTGGGGCATCAACATCAATAAGACAAACTATCGCACCAACAGCCACAGCATCACCTTCTTCGGCTTTGAGTGTGATGATGCCACTCTCCTCAGCAGGAAGCTCGAGTGTTGCTTTATCTGAATCAACTTCTGCGATAGGTTGGTCTTTTTCAACATAATCACCATCTTTTACCAACCAAGATGCGATTTCAACTTCTGTAATCGATTCCCCCGGAGAGGGAACTTTCATTTCTAAAATCATGTTTTTATATTTAATGATCTAATTTAATAATCAAATACACTTTCTATTACTTTTTGGTGTCTGCGCTTATCTCTTGTGGAAGAACCTGCAGCCGGCACAGAATAATAATTTCTCGACCTCACTTGCAGTCGAATCGGGTTGCCCTGAGCATCATTGATCTCAAACCTTTGTAACATATAACTCCAAGGTCCCATGTTTCTGGGTTCTTCCTGTGCCCATACGAAATCTGTGACTGTGGTATATCGCTGTACGATCTGCGAGATCTTTTCGTTGTGCAAAGGAAATAATTGCTCAATACGGAGAAATGCAATATCGTTTTTACCAAGTTTTTCACGCTCGGCAAGTAAATCGTAATAGAACTTGCCGGAACAGAAAACAACGCGCTTTACATCAGCCGGATCTACACTATGGTCATCGATAATAGGTTGGAATTCTCCATTTGAAAACTCACTTATGCCCGAGGTAGCCAATGGATGTCTCAACAGACTTTTGGGTGTAAATACCACCAAAGGTTTTCTGAAATTTCTTTTCATTTGCCTTCTCAACAAGTGAAAAAAGTTAGCCGGAGTAGTACAATTCGCCACAGTCATATTATCTACGCCACAAAGTTGTAAAAACCGCTCTATACGGGCAGATGAATGCTCAGACCCTTGTCCTTCATAACCATGGGGTAGGAGCACCACGATACCGTTTTGCTGTTTCCATTTGTCTTCTGCTGCCGACAGGTATTGATCGAATATGATTTGAGCTCCATTGCTAAAATCTCCAAACTGTGCTTCCCAAATGGTCAATGTATTGGGTGCTGCCATGGCATAACCATAATCAAAGCCCAATACACCATATTCAGAAAGTGAGGAATTGTAAATAAACATTTCCCCTTTGTTTTTAGGGTTGAGGTTTAGGAGATTAACCGCACTGTCTGAAATCTCATCTCTCAATATGGCATGACGATGAGAAAAAGTCCCTCTTTCTACATCTTGTCCTGAGATACGTACATCATATCCTTCTTCCATCAAACTACCAAAGGCAAAAATTTCTGCCATACTCCAGTCCATTTGATCAGTTTCAAAGGCCATGGTAGCTCTGTCTTTCAAAATCTTTTCTGCTTTGCGCAAAAACTTTGCGTTTTCTGGCACTGTTGATACAACGGTAGCAATATTTTCTAAATTCTTTTTTGGGTATTTTGTACCCACATCCAACAACATGCCCTCTAAATCCTGCTCCATAAATCCGCTCCAAATATTTTCCATAAATGGTTTGACCTTAGCGGCACTGTCTTCTTTAGATTTATTGTATTCTGTTTCTAAGAGTTCTTTAAAATCGGCTTCCAATTGATCTACATAAGCTTGGTCTACGACTCCTTCTTCGATCAATTTATGGGTGTAAATCGTTTTAGGATTAGGGTGCCTGGAAATCGCTTCATACAATTTCGGTTGTGTAAATCTAGGCTCATCACCTTCATTATGCCCATATTTTCGATATCCTAAAAGGTCGATAAAAATATCGCGCTTAAATTTCATTCTAAAATCAAGCGCTAAAAGAATGGCATGTGTTACCGCTTCCACATCATCGGCATTGACATGAAGAACAGGAGATAGGGTAACCTTCGCCACATCTGTACAATAGGTACTTGATCTGGCATCTAAATAGTTCGTTGTAAAACCGATTTGGTTGTTTACCACTACATGAACTGTACCTCCCGTTGAGTAACCTTTTAATTTACTCATCTGGATGATCTCATATACAATACCTTGTCCGGCAATTGCAGCATCACCATGCACAATAATTGGAATGATCTTTGAAGAATCTCCGTTGTATTCCAAATCAATTTTTGCTCTCGTAATTCCCTCTGCCACAGCACCAACAGTTTCTAAATGAGAAGGATTAGGCACCAAGTTCATAGTGATCTTCTTGTTGCTCTTGAGTGTTTTTGTGAGTGTGGCACCCAAGTGATATTTTACATCACCATCAAAATCGTCTTCGGCATAATCCTTTCCTTCGAATTCGTTAAAAAGTTCACGAATAGGTTTTCTAAAAATATTGACAAGGGTATTCAATCTCCCTCTGTGTGCCATTCCCAGAACAAATTCTTCCACATCGTAATTAGTGGCTGCAATACGAACAATTGCTCCTAGTGCCGGTATGAGCGTTTCTCCACCTTCCAGTGAAAATCTTTTCTGACCTACATATTTTGTTTGTAAAAACTGTTCGAATGTAACTGCCTGGTTTAATTTTGAAAGGATATATTTTTTTGTTTCAGGCGTATAATGGGGGTGGTTATCATTTTCGTTTAACCGCGCTTGCCACCATTGAATTTCTTCGGGATTTCTAACATACATGTATTCTACCCCAATCGAATCGCAATAAATTTTATTCAAATGGTCTAAAATTTCTCTTAGCGAAGATGGTTTTAAACCGAGTATGCTTCCGGCATTAAAAACATGATCCAGGTCGTCGTTGGTTAATCCAAAATTTTCAATATCCAGTGTTGGAGTATAGGTACGTCTGTTGCGAACAGGATTCGTTTTTGTGAACAAATGACCCCTTGTACGATACCCGTTGATCAAATCAATGACTTTGAATTCTTTGAAGACATTTTCAGGAATATCCACTTCCTGTTCATTTTCATTATCTAAAGAATAATCTGTGTTGGCCAAGTCGTACCCCTGAAAAAAGCTTCGCCAGCTCGGCTCTACACTATCCGGGTTTTTGAGATATTGCTCGTACAAATCTGCCACAAATTCGGTGTGAATCGTATTTAAAAAAGAAAATCTATCCATAATTTAGATACCTCAAGGGTACTTAAAAATTTTGAAGGACAAAAATAAGTCCTTTTAAGCAATTTGTTGTTAAAATTTATTGAATTTTGAGAATATGAAAGCAGAATGGTTAAGATAGAACATTTTGTTTAAAAGTTAACACTAACAAGCAGAGAAAGTATACGTTGTGTCTGAATTCCCTTTTCCAATTAAAAAAATAATTCATGTGGACATGGATGCTTTTTTTGCATCTGTTGAGCAATTGGACAACCCTGATCTGAGAAATAAACCTATTGCTGTTGGGGGAGGAGAAAAGAGAGGTGTGGTGGCAGCGGCGAGTTATGAAGCGAGAAAATTTGGTGTAAGATCTGCGATGGCGGGCAGATTGGCCAAGGAAATGTGTCCGGATTTGATCTTTGTTCCTCCTCGTTTTTCAAGGTATAAAGAAATTTCAAATCAGATTAGAGAGATATTCTACAGTGTAACAGACCTGGTAGAACCCTTAAGTTTGGATGAAGCATTTTTGGATGTGACGCAAAACAAATTCGATCATCCGTCGGCAACTCTCTTGGCAGAAACTATCAGAAGAGATATTTTTACTGAAACCGGATTAAGGGCATCTGCAGGAATTTCTGTAAATAAGTTCTTGGCAAAGGTAGCATCGGATATCAATAAACCTAACGGGCAAAAGACTATACCTCCCGAGGAGGTCCTTGAATTCTTAGAAAGTTTGCCTATCGAGAAGTTTTTTGGAGTGGGGAAAGTAACGGCGCAAAAAATGTATGGGCTTGGCATTTTTACAGGGAAGGATCTAAAGGAGAAATCGTTAGATTTTTTACTGTCTCATTTCAAAAAATCAGGACAGCATTTTTATCAAATTGTCAGAGGAATTCAATATGCCGAAGTAAAACCGGACCGTTTAAGAAAATCTATAGCAACAGAATATACGTTCTCAGAAAATTTACCTTCAGAAGTGTATGTGCTCGAAAAAATTGAAGAAATAGCCAAAGAACTGGCCAAGCGATTAAAAAATAATGGGGTTTTTGGCAAAACACTTACACTCAAAATAAAATACAGTGATTTTAAGGTACAGACAAGAAGCAGGACTTTGAATCATTTTTTTCAGCGAGAAGAAGAACTTAATGCAATAGCCAAAGAGTTGTTGTTACAAGAGAAGTTAAGAGAATCGGTACGTTTGCTGGGCTTATCTATGAGTAATTTAGATACTGGTATTGATGATTCTGTGGTAGATGTACAACTCAGTTTTGATTTTTAAGCAAAAAAAAGCCCGGAGTTGCCGGGCTTTTCTAACTAAAAATTATGATTAAACTAAAACTTTGTCTAGTTGAGGTCCAGCAGCAACAAGTGCTCTGCCCTCAGGAGTATCCGTATACTGCTCAAAGTTTTTGATGTAAAGAGCTGATAATTTTTTAGCTTTTTTCTCCCATTCAGCCACATCTTTATAGGTGTTTCTCGGGTCTAAAATATTACTCACTTTATCTAATTTTTTTGGAGCAGTTAAATTCAAATATGGAATTTCTACGGTTTCTGCTTTGTCAATAGATCCATTTAAAATTGCATCAATGATAGCTCGAGTATCCTTTAAAGAAATTCTTTTTCCCGTACCATTCCAACCTGTATTGACCAAATAAGCTTTTGCACCGTGTTCTTTCATCTTTGCAACCAAAGTAGATGAATACATAGTTGGTCTAAGGGTTAAGAAGGCTTCACCAAATGCCGGAGAAAAAGAAGGTTGAGGTTCTGTAATTCCTCTTTCTGTTCCTGCCAATTTAGAGGTAAATCCGCACAAGAAGTGATATTGTGCTTGATCGTCATCCAATATTGATACCGGAGGCAATACACCAAAAGCATCAGCAGATAAGTAAATAATTTTGTTTGCATGCCCTGCCTTTGAAGGAAGAACAATTTTATTGATGTGGTGTATTGGGTAAGAAACTCTTGAGTTTTCTGTGATTGAATGGTCGTAATAATCCACTTCTCCGTATTCATTTACCACGACATTCTCTAATAAAGCATCCCTTTTGATTGCTCTCCAAATATCCGGTTCATTTTCTTCACTTAAATCGATTACCTTGGCATAGCAACCACCTTCGTAGTTAAACACACCATTGTCATCCCATCCGTGTTCATCATCACCAATCAAGTAACGTTTTGGATCTGCAGATAAGGTTGTTTTTCCGGTTCCTGATAATCCGAAAAACACAGCCACATCTCCTTCTTCACCAACATTCGCAGAACAGTGCATTGAAGCAATTCCCCTAAGTGGTAGGTAATAGTTCATCATCGCGAACATTCCTTTTTTCATCTCACCGCCGTACCAAGTACCACCTATGATCTGAATTTTTTCGGTCAAATTGAAAACAACAAAATTTTCTGAGTTTAAACCTTGTTCCTTCCAATTGGGATTTACTGTTTTAGAACCATTCATGATAATAAAATCCGGCTTACCAAAATGTTCTAATTCATAATGTGAGGGTCTGATGAACATATTTGTCACAAAGTGAGCTTGCCAGGCAACTTCCATTACAAACCGCACTTTTAATCTTGTATCAGGATTTGTTCCGCAAAATGCATCAACAACATAAAGTTTCTTAGATGTAGAAAGCTGTCTAAGTACTAACCCTTTAAGATCTTGGTAAATTTCATCAGTAGTAGGAACGTTAACACTATTCCAGTCTATCGTGTCTTTTGTAATATCATCTTTTACAATGTATCTGTCTTTGGGAGATCGCCCGGTAAATATACCTGTTTTTACAGCAACAGCCCCTGTATCGGTATCAGCTCCTTTTTCATATCCCTTTCTGCTATGAGAAACTTCAGCTTCATATAATTCCTGGTAAGAAGGGTTGTAAGAAACTTCGTGGTACCCAGTGATTCCTAATTCGTGTAGCTCTTGAATGACTTTAATGTTCTTCATATTCTTTGTATTAGTCTATTGTTGTACTTAATTTTCTTAGACAAATTTCCGATTATTACACCTGTTAAAGAATGATATTTATCATTAAAATAGATAATTTACT
>CAZWAN010000109.1:0-7362 GCA_964631875.1 uncultured Flavobacteriaceae bacterium | reverse complement strand
GAGATTGCACGACAATGGCATAATATAGTGCTATTTACATGTAATAATTGCGCAAACTCAAAGTACTGTTATACGTAGTTGACATGGAGTTGTAAAACTTTGTGATAGAATTACTCCTGTAGAACAGTCCGAATGTAATTCCTTTCAGTCATGTCGGTTCTAGTGATATTTTGATAGAAAATCGTATCGAGAACTAACTATGAAAATAAATTCATAGGCTCTATATCATTGAACTTCCGGACCACTGATAAAACTCGTAAAATTCACTCGACCTGACAGAATTTTGTCATCTTGCACAACAGGTCTCTCACAGAAAAACCACCACATGACATATGGGGATGCGATAGTTACAGATGTGATGCATTTTCGGATTCTCAAAGTAACTTCTGTTACTTTTGAACAACTCGAAGATCATGGAAATAACGATCCATTTTATAATTTGAACATACAATTTAATACTTCAAATGAATGTTCTTCTCGTGCAAAAATAGATGAGAGTGAAGGCCGAACAAAAACAATAAACCTTGGATTGAACCTCGCAGATTCAAGTGCAGCAAGACTTATAAGAGCAGGCCATTTAAAAAAACATTTTCCGACAAAAGCTCCCTCAGGAATTTTACCTCCAAAAAATTGAGGAGATCAAGTATTTATTTAAACCTTATGTTAAGATTTTTAATTTCATTTTTAGATCTCGTGTTACAACAATATTTTTCTTAAAACTACGCAACCATTACCCCTTCTCAGTATCAATAAACTATGTTCACTTTTCATTAACATTATTAACAGATTTTTTGTTAATCTTTTGTTTGTTTATACTTTTTTTTAGATTTTTGAACAGAAATAATTCATATTAATTAAATCATCATAGAATGAAAACAAAGCTTAGTGGAATTTTAACACTATTACTAGTGTTAGTGGTGCAAATTTCTTTTGCACAACAGAAAACTGTTTCTGGAAATGTTACGGATGAAACCGGACCATTACCTGGAGTTAGTATTCTTATAGAAGGTACGACAAGAGGTACCGAAACAGATTTTGACGGTAACTATTCAATTGAAGTCAATCAAGGCGAGGTATTGAGATTCAGCTTTGTCGGGATGGAAACTGTTACAAGAACTGTTGGAGCTGATAACAGAATCAACATATCAATGATCGCTTCAGCCAATACTTTAGATGAAGTAGTGATCGTAGGTTATGGTTCCTCAACTAAAAAATCATTCACCGGATCTGTTAAAACAGTAGATGCCGAAATTTTAGAAATGAAATCCGTATCCAACGTGGCGCAAGCGCTTACCGGTGAGGTTGCCGGGGTAACCGTAATCAATACTTCAGGACAACCCGGTACAGTACCTACCATCAGGGTAAGGGGTTTCGGTTCTGTCAATGGTAACAGAGATCCGCTATATGTGATTGATGGAGTTCCGTTTTCAGGTGCTTTAAATACCATTAACCCTCAGGATATCGAATCGACTACCGTTTTAAAAGATGCAACCGCAACTGCCATTTATGGGGCCAGAGGTGCGAACGGGGTTATTTTGATCAATACCAAAAGAGGTAAATCGGGAACTTCAACCATTGAAGTTGATTTAAAATCAGGTATTAACATGCCCTTATTAGATAGACATTCACGTATCAAGTCTCCTGAGGAGTATATGGAAATTGGATGGAATGGTTTGTATAACCAAGGTGTGGTAACCGGTGCTACAGACCCTGCACAATACGCTAATGACAATCTCTTTGGAGGTAGAGGTATCGACCCAAAATACAATATGTGGAATGCTGATGGTGCAGAGTTAATTAATCCAAGCACTGGTTTATTTAACTCCGGTATTTCTCGCAAATATAACCCGGAAAATTGGGAGGATTACGGTTTTCAGACTTCTTTTAGAAGTGAACTGAACTTAAATTTAAGTGGTGGAACCGAAAAAAGTAATTATTTTGCTTCTATTGGTTACTTAGATGATCAAGGTGCGATTATCAACTCAAACTTTGACAGACTTTCTGCTCGTTTGAATGTAAACAGTGAAGTAAAGCCATGGTTAGATGCTATATTTAATATGGGTTTTGCACGTACTGAAACGAACAATAATGGTCAGTCAAACGACTCGGGTAGTATTTTCTGGTTTACTGATAACATTCCTCCTATTTTCCCATTATACGAAAGAGACGCAAACGGAAACTTTATTCCTGAGCCCATTTTTGGTGGAAATAAATATGACTACGGTATTGGCAGAAGTTTTGGTGCCTTGACCAACTCAATTGCAGATGCCCATTACGACAGAAGTAGAACAGAAAGAAACGCTGTTGATGGTAAAATTGCATTGAACATTAACTTTAGCGAACACTTATCTTTTGAAAATAGTTTTGGTGGACAATACTACAGTAGTATTTTTAACAACCTGAACAACCCTTTCTATGGGTCTGCTGAAGGCACATTAGGATCTATCTTTAAACGTCACGAAGAATTTACAACCTATACCTTATTGAATTTGTTACGTTACAAGAACAGTTGGGGCAACCACAATTTTGAGGCTTTGGCAGCGCACGAAGCAACCAATTGGCTTAGAAAAAGAAGTGATATTTCAAAAGCCAAAGCAGTTGATCCTAATTTAGATGATCTGACCAATTTTATTATAGTTTCCTCTCCTCCTCTGGGTTATACGGATGAATGGAGCTTAGAGAGTTATTTTGGTCAAGTAAATTATGATTTCAGCAATAGGTATTTCCTATCTGCATCTTTAAGAACTGATGGTTCTTCAAGATTCGTAAACGATAAATGGGGAACTTTCTATTCTGTGGGTGCGAGTTGGATCGTGACAGAAGAAAATTTTGCCAACAATTCAGGTTTCCTCAACTATCTTAAAGTAAAAGGTAGTTACGGTACGGTTGGTGAGCAAGCGGGTGTAGGTTTTTACCCCGGTTATTATTTATATCAAACAACCCTTTTAGGTGATGGTTACTCTACAACAGAACAAGTTATTGGTAACCCTGATTTAACCTGGGAAACTTCAAAAATGTTCCAGGCGGGAGTTGAATTTACCTTATGGAATTTCTTGGATGGTGCCATTGATTACTATATCAAGGATACAGATGATTTATTGTTCGACAGACGCGTAGGTCCTTCTGTAGGTTATGCCTTGGTAACCGTAAATGACGGTGCTTTGAGAAACAGCGGTCTTGAATTTGATTTAAATTTTAAAGTGATCAATCAACAAGATTATAAGTTTAATTTCGCTGTTAATGGTGCATTTTTGACGAACGAATTGACCAAAATGCCAATTGACCCTGCAACAGGTGAGGAAAAACTGATCGATATTGCCGGAACTTTTGGTAGATCTAAAGGACATTCATTATATGATTTCTATATTAGAGAATGGGCCGGAGTTGACCCTGCTGATGGTTCAGCTATGTGGTACCAGTACTTCAATGATGAAAACGGAAACGGAATTGTTGATGCCGGTGAAGGAATTGCCTCTATGGTTGAATTCCTGGATGAAAATCCTGACGCAGAAATAAGTAAAACAACTACCAAAACTTATTCAGCTGCAACGCAGAAATATGTGAACAAATCTGCCATACCTACAGTGAGTGGTGGTTTTAGATTAAACGCCCAAGTAAAAAGATTTGATTTCAGTGCTCAGTTTATCTATAGTTTAGGAGGTTATGGTTTTGATGGTAACTACCAGGATCTTATGGATAACGACCAAATTGGTAACAATAACTGGCATACTGATATGAGAAAGAGATGGCAACAGCCAGGTGACATTACTGATGTTCCAAGATTAGATAACGGTACTTCTACCAACTATGTTTCTGCTTCTACTCGTTTCTTAACTAAAACAGATTATTTGGCCTTTAATAACTTTAGGGTAGGCTTCACGTTAGGTGAAAGAGATTTTCCAAAAAGTGGAATCGATAATGTAAACATTTGGATCTCGGGTGATAACTTATTCTTGATGTCAGAAAGAGCAGGTTTTAACCCTACACAGAGAGAGTCAGGAGCATCTGAACGTTATGCATATTCACCATTGACAAACTTTTCTTTAGGTTTGAGAGTTAAATTTTAAATAGAAAAATTATAGATCATGAAAAAAATATTTAAATATATCCTAACACTCCTCTTTCTTGGGGGCTTAGGATGGAGCTGTAGTGAAGACTTCTTAGAAGTTTACCCAACAGAGTTTTTATCTGCGGAACAATTAGAGGCCGCGGCGGCTAATAATCCTGACCTTCTTGCAGGAAGTTTAAATGGTATTTATACCTTGATGTTTGAAGCGGGAACCGGTGGTACAACCGGCCATGATGATTTTGGACAAAAAGGCTATGATATTTACGGTGATATGCTGTGTGGAGATATGGCACTTTCTGTAAGTACTTATGGATGGTACAGAACGATCACTCAGTTTCAAACTACAACCGACTTTACTTTCCAGGACAATTATCAAATATGGAGATATTACTACAGAATTGTTCGATCTGCCAATTTGGTAATTGATGCAGGGGGAGGAAATGATGTTATACCGGAATTGGAAGAAAACAAACATATTTTAGGTCAGGCAAAAGCACTAAGAGCTTACGCTTACTATTATTTAACTCAATATTTCCAGGAGGCTTACGATCCAAGTGAATCTATTTTACCAATTTACACAAATCCAAGTGATCCGAATCAGCCAAAAAGTACAGCTGGTGAAGTGTATGCTTTGATCGAAAAAGATTTAACAGACGCCATCAGTTTATTAGAAACATTTTCCAGAACGAACAAAAACCAAGTGAATAAAGCTGTTGCGCAGGCATTCTTAGCCTATACGTATGCTGTTACAGGTGAATATGGCAAGGCAAAAGATTTGACTGCGGATATCATCAACAATGGTGGTTTCACTTTGATGAGTGCTGAAGAAGTTCTTGGTGGTTTCAATGATGTAAACACACCGGGTTGGATGTGGGGTCATGACATTGTGTTAGACAACGGTTTAGATTTGATCTCTTGGTGGGGTCAAATGGATGTCTTTACCTATAGCTATGCCTGGGCAGGAGATTATAAAGCCATTGATGCAGATCTATATGCTGCCATACCCGCCAACGACGTAAGAAAAGGACAGTTTTTAAACAATCCAGCTTCAGGTCGTAATTTACAGCCCATCAATAAATTCTACCACCCTGGAAGAGTCATTGGTGGTCAGAGAAATATTGAAACAGACTATGTATATATGAGGGTTGCAGAAATGTATTTGCTTCATGCTGAAACCGCGGCTAAAAGTGGCGACGAAGGAGCCGCAAAAACAGCTCTAAAAATGTTACTAGACAAAAGAGTTGATGATTCTTCCTATGTGGATGGCCTTTCAGGAGCAGCTTTGTTAAACGAAATTTATCTTCAAACCAGAATTGAACTTTGGGGTGAAGGAAAGAGTTACTTAGCCATGAAAAGAAATAAGGCTACGACTAAAAGAGGTCCTAACCATTATTCTAACATAGGGGAGTCTATTTCTTATGATGACGACAGAATGACTTTTGAAATTCCACAATTAGAAATTCAAAATAATCCATTTATAGATTAAATTTATGGACACCGAGGAAGTTCAATATAAATTTCCTCGGTTCTTTAAATCGCTATAAAGATTGATTAGAATAAATTTTTCAATTTAAATAATTAGTAAAAATGAAAAAACTCAACATATTAATACTACTGGCAATTTCACTCCTTACATTTAGCAGTTGTAGTGATGATGACGAAATGATCAATTACGTCACATTTGCCGACAAATCCGCCACATTTGGCGTTGATTTAGATGGTACAAACACCAATTCTTATAAAATTTACTCAACTCAAATCACAGGTTCTGCAAGAAACTATGACATTCAAGTGTCACCTGCTTCTACAGCCGATCCTGCTTCATATACTGTTCCTTCGTCAGTTTCTATTCCCGGAGGTAGTAATGAAGGTTCTTTTGATGTAACCGTTTCAGATATAAATATTGGGGAAGCTGGAAAAACATTGATCTTAGAACTTGTGCCTCAAGATGGTTTATTTATTGGTCAACGATTAGTACTCAATGTAAAACAAGTTTGTCCTAATAACGAAGTGATTTTATCAATTGCATTTGATGCTTATCCTGAAGAATCTTCATGGGCCTTGTTTGATTCAAACGATACAGTAATTGAGGAAGGTGGAGATTATGCCGGTGCTACCACTTTCAGCAAAGCATTTTGTCTTGAAAATGGCACCTATACGTTTGTTATGTACGACAGTTATGGGGATGGTATTAATGCACCTGGCTACTACAGACTTACTTATAATGGTACAACCATCGTTGAAGGCGGTGCTTTCGAAACGGAAGATAGTACAACATTTACGGTTAATAAATAAGTTATCTTTTAATTCACCTAAAAAAACAGCTCAACACCATGTTGGGCTGTTTTTTTTATGACCTAAACGCTTACCTTTGCCCTATGGAAGACAGCACAACAATATTTGGGATTCGAGCCATTTTGGAGGCCATTAAATCAGGAAAAGAAATAGAGAAAATATACCTTTTACAAGATCTAAAGGGCGAATTGGCAAGCCAGTTAAAAAAAACCATCGCCGAAAATAATTTTGCTAAAAGCTATGTTCCGGTGGAAAAGCTAAATAAATTGGCCAAGAATCAGAATCATCAAGGGGCTGTAGCCAAAATATCTGAAATAAAAACTTCCGAATTACATCAAACCATTGAACAATTACTTCAGCAAAAGAGCCCCGCACTTGTCCTTCTTCTCGATCAAATTACCGATGTGCGGAATTTCGGTGCTATCCTTAGAACTGCTGAGTGTACGGGTGTTGATGCCGTTGTTTTTCCAAAACAAGGAAATGCACCGATTAATGCTGAAACAATAAAAACATCGGCAGGAGCAGCATTCAATTTACCTTTGTGTCGGGTTGATCATTCCTTGGATGCCGTTTATGCCTTCCAACAATCAGGATTCAAAACGATTGCAGTAACAGAAAAAACGGATACTCTTTTATTTGAATTGACCTTTGCGGAGCCTACTGTATTAATTATGGGATCTGAAGAAAAAGGTATTTCAAATAGCATTCTAAAAATTGTAGATGCCAAAGGAAAACTACCTCTTTTAGGCAAAATAGAGTCTCTAAATGTATCGGTCGCATGTGGTGCTGCCCTCTATGAAATTGTTAGGCAGCGATCACTTTTGAGCTAGTTTGTAAACATTTTTCACACTTTATGCAATTTTACGCAAGTAAATCTATGATTAATTTTTATTAAATCTAAATAGTAGTTAAAGATTTCCGAAATTAATTCAGAATACATCATTTTTTTAAGTATTAATGCTAAATATTATTTATATATCGTGTGTTTTTTGGCTTTT
>CAZWAN010000108.1:0-7529 GCA_964631875.1 uncultured Flavobacteriaceae bacterium | reverse complement strand
AACAACATTATGTTTGCTTAGTTGATGTTACAATGTTACAAAATAAAATGGGTTGTATAATTAACATATGTTAATTATTTGGTAATTATTTAAATAATTATGATTATTAATAACTTTGTTTAAGCAGATTAGTTATTTACTTGTATTTTCTTGAACACGCTTAATAATTCTTGAAAGAGAAACCGGTGTAATTCCAATATAATTGGCAATATGTTTATCAAAAACCGACTTTAAAAAGAGAGGATTCTTCTCTAATAGGTCAAGATATCGCTCTTCATGCGTCATATTTATCATAGCATCTATTCTTTCTGTCAGAATAGCGATAGTCCTTTTTAAGCTCTGAATATATAATTTGTTTAATTCTTCGTTTTTACTTGAAATAACTTCTAAGTCATTAAAATTAAAGATTACCACATTTGTTTTTCCAATACACTCAAAGGTTAGTTTTGCTTGACGCTTATTAAAAAGGGCAGTTGAATCCCCACCAAAATCACCTTCAGCCACTAAGACCACAATCTTTTCTTGGTTATTCTTATCCTTATAAGATCCTTTTACACATCCCTTAAGTACAAGGAAAGAATGTGTACTTGAGAGTTCGGGAGTGAGAATAATGTCTTTATTTTTATATTGTTTGTAAGTTGAATTTTCTAGAAAAGTTAGCGCATTTTCATCACTTAAATCCGGATAATACACCCTTATTTGTTGAATAATTTTATCGATTTGCTTATTCATTTGGGAATAATTGTAAATTGAGAATTTAAGAATGTTGAAATATAAAATTAACTTTGATAAAAATACGCATAATCATATGAAATTAGTATTCGCTTCTAATAATATGCACAAATTACAGGAAATAAGGGATTTGATGCCCTTTTTGGAAATTCTAAGCCTTCAGGATATAGGTTGTAATGAAGAAATTGAGGAGACTGAATCGACTTTAGAAGGAAATTCAAAATTAAAAGCAGACTATGTAAAAGCGCATTACGGTTATGATTGTTTTGCGGATGATACAGGTTTAGAAGTAGAAGCTTTAAATGGAGCACCCGGTGTTTTTTCTGCTCGTTATGCCGGCGAAAATGCCAGTTATGAAGATAATTTACAGAAGTTGCTAAATGAAATGAATGGAGTTGAAAATCGGAATGCAGCTTTTAGAACAGTAATCGCGCTTAATTTAGGGAAGGAGCAACTGTTTTTTGATGGCGTCTGTAAGGGGATAATCTGCCAGGAAAGAAGTGGTGAAAAAGGTTTTGGCTATGATCCTGTTTTTCAACCTGAGGGTTTTCAAAAAACTTTTTCGGAAATGGAATTAAGTGAAAAAGGGAAGATATCCCATAGAGGCATTGCCACCCAAAAATTGAAAGAATTTTTAAAAGAAAAAATCAAATAATTATTCAGAACAATTTGGTTTGTCCGTCTTTTTCCAGATCCAGATCTGATTCATCATCTGAAGGCTTTTCCTTGACACTTTTTCCGTCAGATTGATTATCTAAGATTTCTTCATCAACCACTTCTACTTCATTTAATTCAGGTTCTTCATAAGGTAATGGATCCAGAAGAATAACATCTTTTATTTTATCTGTAGTTAATTGATTGCCAAGTGATTTTATACCTTTAATTGAAATAAAATCTTCAAAATTAACGATGACGTTATCCAATGATTTTTTTGAGAAAATAACTTCTGCCATGGGTCTGAAGTCTGTAGCCACTATTTGTAATTGTGTTTTAGGGTGATCTGAGATAAAAACTTCCTCCTTATTGGGATGTTCTATCATAAAACGCTTAACATAATACCTTTCCTTTTCTCCTTCAAAATAAATAATAGATATCGGTTTATTTGGATTCCATTTTTCAAGGACGATCATATCGTCATCAAAATGGGTGCTTAACTCCGGGCTTATTGTTTTAGCAAGACCTGATTGATTGATAATAAGTAACCTATCCTCAGCAGTAAATTCGCCAAGCAGATCTCCACGTTCATCTACATTCAATCTTTGAACAGTATTATCGAACCAAATTTTTCTCGGTTTAAGTGTAGAAATTCCCTTCTCCTTTAATTCAATTTTTTTGATAGGGAATTTGGTCACCAGATTTCCTCTGCTGCTGCGTCCTTTTATAAGGATATCTGCAAAATCAATATCCCATTTGATTTTTTTGATTCTTTGTAAAGCCCTTAACAAAATAGTGACAGATTCCGCCTCTCCATTTGGATTTGCAGAAAAGTAAAGGATTTGAGACTGATCACTTCCATTTGTCAGATCATATTCTTTATCTCGGGTAATACTCGTGACAGAAAATCGCTTGATATAGGATGGGCCATTTTTACCATCCCGATAAATGAGGTTATACACGGTTCGCTTATCGTTTTTCTTGAAAACGGCAGCATGAATGATGTTCTTGCCTACAAAGGTTTTCGCATCAACTTTGGTTACCATCATTTTTCCATCTTGTCTGAAAATAATGATATCATCAATATCTGAACAATCGCCAACATATTCATCCTTTTTCAAGGAGATCCCCACAAATCCTTCTTCCCGGTTTACGTATAATTTTTCGTTTCTCAAAACTACTTTGGTAGCCACTATATCATCGAACACCCGAATTTCAGATTTTCTTTCTCTTCCTTTACCGTATTTAATTTTTAAGTCTTTAAAATAATTGATCGCAAATTCGATCAGATTTGCCAAATGGTGTTTCACCCGGGCAATTTGATCTTCTAGAGAAGCGATGTGCTGTCCGGCTTTGTCTAAATCAAACTTTGAAATACGCTTGATCCTGATTTCGGTTAATCTAACAATATCCTCTTCAGTAACTGCTCTTTTTAAATGCTTTGTATGCGGTTTAAGACCTTTGTCTATAGCAGAAATAACTCCTTCCCATGTTTCTTCTTCTTCAATGTCACGGTAAATTCTGTTTTCAATAAAAATGCGTTCTAACGATGAATAATGCCATTGCTCCTGAAGTTCTCCCAACTCAATTTCTAATTCACTTTTAAGCAAATGAACCGTATGATCTGTTGAATATTTGAGCGCTTGAGAGACACCAATAAAAATTGGTTTATTGTTTTCTATGACACAACAAAGAGGTGAAACAGACATTTCGCAGCTAGTAAAAGCATACAGTGCATCGATGGTTTTATCAGGAGAAACTCCTCCGGGGAGGTGTACCAAAATTTCTACAAATTCTGCCGTATTATCCTCAATTTTTTTAATTTTTATTTTCCCTTTTTCGTTGGCTTTTAGAATTGATTCAATCAAAGTAGAGGTAGTGGTACCAAATGGGACCTCAGTAATAGCCAGAGTATTTTTGTCAAATTGAGAGATTTTAGCACGAACTCTAATTTTTCCTCCTTTTTTGCCATCATTATAATTGCTGACATCAATTATTCCCCCAGTCAAAAAATCAGGATAAATCTTTACAGATTGACCTTTTAAAATTTTTATAGAAGCATCAATTAATTCATTAAAATTATGTGGGAGAATTTTTGTTGATAAGCCTACTGCAATTCCTTCTCCGCCCTGAGCGAGCAAAAGGGGGAATTTTACAGGTAAATCAACCGGTTCTTTTTTTCGTCCATCATAGGAAGCTTGCCATTCTGTTGTTTTAGGGTTAAAAACAACTTCCAATGCGAATTTAGAAAGACGGGCCTCTATATATCTGGGTGCGGCAGCCCCATCACCAGTTAGGATATTACCCCAGTTACCCTGCATATCAATAAGTAACTCCTTTTGTCCGAGTTGAACAAGTGCATCACCAATACTTGCATCTCCGTGCGGGTGGTATTGCATGGTATGACCTACAATGTTGGCTACTTTATTGTAACGTCCGTCATCGAGGTCTTTCATAGAATGCATAATCCTGCGTTGAACTGGTTTAAATCCGTCGTCAATGGCAGGAACTGCCCTTTCTAATATAACATAAGAGGCATAATCTAAAAACCAATCCTGGTACATGCCAACAACTTTTGTCAGATCATCACTTCCAACAACTTGGTCGTCATAAGTTTTGTCATCTAAATCTTCTTCTAAAGAACTGTCGTCAATTTGATCGTCAAAATTATCTTTCTCTTCCATGTTTTTCGCGTGCAGTTCAATTAAATATTCGTGGTTAACAGATCGTTTTTAGCCATGATCTCTTTTTCTTTTTCCTCTTTCTCAACCAGATCTAGTTCCACCTTAAGATTATTAATGATAAACTTTTGCCTTTGAGGAGTATTTTTTCCCATATAAAAACTGAGCAATTTTTCTATAGAGGTTTCCTTATCGAGCATCACCGGATCTAATCGAATATCATCACCAATAAAGTGACTGAATTCATTTGGGGAAATCTCACCTAATCCTTTAAAACGAGTAATTTCAGGCTTTCCCCTCAGTTTTTTTATGGCTTCTTGTTTTTCGAATTCGCTATAACAATAAATGGTTTCCTTTTTATCACGAACTCTGAACAGAGGTGTGTCTAAAATATGCAAATGACCTTCCTTGATAATTTCGGGGAAAAATTGTAAAAAGAAAGTGATGAGCAATAATCTGATGTGCATACCATCTACATCGGCATCTGTTGCTATAACAATGTTATTATATCTCAAGTTTTCAATACCGTCTTCGATATTTAAGGCAGCTTGCAAAAGATTAAATTCTTCATTTTCGTACACTATTTTTTTCGTTAAACCATAGGAATTTAGAGGCTTTCCTTTTAAGCTGAAAACGGCTTGTGTGTTAACGCTTCGCGATTTTGTAATGGAACCACTGGCGGAATCTCCTTCAGTTATAAAAAGGGTGGTTTCAAGGCGTTTATCTGCCTTCATATCGTTTAAGTGTACTCTGCAATCACGAAGCTTTTTGTTATGTAAACTTGCCTTTTTCGCTCTTTCACGGGCCAATTTTCTGATACCCGATAATTCACTTCGTTCTTTTTCTGCCTGAAGTATTTTTCGTTGAATTTTTTCTGCAACTTCAGGATTTCTATGCAAATAGTTGTCTAAATTCTGTTTTAAAAAATCAGTAACAAAAGTTCTCACTGTGGGAAGATCTCCACCCATTTCAGTGGATCCAAGTTTGGTTTTGGTCTGACTTTCAAAAACAGGTTCCATCACCTTTATAGAAATAGCAGAAACAATCGATTTTCTAATATCAGAGGCTTCATAATTCTTGTTAAAAAATTCACGAATGGTTTTGACCAGGGCCTCTCTAAATGCATTTTGGTGAGTTCCACCTTGCGTGGTATGTTGTCCGTTTACAAATGAATGATATTCTTCACTGTATTGACTATTGCTATAGGTAATGGCTACTTCTATATCTTCACCGAGTAAATGAATGATCGGAATAAGTTTATCTTCTTCATTGATGTTCTCGTCGAGAAGGTCTTTTAAACCATTCTGCGATTCAAACTTTTCGTCGTTATAAATAATTGCTAAACCGCGATTCAGATAAACATAATTCTTCATCATTTTCGCGACATATTCCGGTCTGTACTTATAATGAGGAAAAATAGCGTAATCGGGTACAAATGATATTTTAGTTCCTTTCCGCGAGTTTGAAGGTTGCTCAGCTTCTTCATTGATTAATTCGCCGGCAGAAAACTCGGCACTTTTTATTTTTCCGTCCCGAATAGATTGGACCTTAAATTCGCTCGATAAGGCATTTACGGCTTTCGTGCCTACCCCGTTTAATCCAACAGATTTTTTAAAAGCTTTAGAATCGTATTTACCACCTGTATTCATTTTAGATACAACATCAACTACTTTTCCTAATGGAATTCCACGGCCGTAATCTCTAACGCTTACTTTATTGTTTTTGATGTTAACTTCGATGGTTTTTCCACTACCCATCACAAATTCATCAATAGAATTATCGATGACTTCCTTGATCAATATATAAATTCCGTCGTCAGGGGAGGAGCCGTCACCCAATTTTCCGATGTACATGCCTGGCCTCATTCGGATGTGTTCTTTCCAATCGAGAGAACGGATGTTATCTTCGGTGTATGTAGTCTGATCTGCCATTAAAATATGGGATTTGCTGAGCGCTAAAGTAATAATAACCTATAAAAAATAAAAAGTAATCAATTTTTTTTATTAACAGTACTATCAAATGGGATTTTCCTACTTTTACAATATATTATGCTGAATAATGATTAAAAAGAATATTCCTAATATGATTACCCTGGCAAATTTACTTTGCGGTATTTTGTCGGTTTTAATGTGTTTGAAAGATAACCTTGTAGCTGCATCTCTTTTTATTCTGCTGGGAATTTTCTTCGATTTTTTTGATGGTTATTTTGCCAGATTGTTAAAGGTGGGGGGAGAATTTGGTAAGGAATTAGACTCATTGGCTGACATGGTTACATCAGGTGTTGCTCCCGGATTTATTATGTTTCAATTAATTATTTTTGCCCAAAATGGATCTTGGTTTGGCGAATTAAACGCTTCTTCTGCGAATTGGCAATCTTTTGCGGAGAACCGATATTACTTCCTACCTTATTTAGCTTTTATTATTCCATTAGGATCAGCAATGCGATTAGCCAAGTTTAACATAGATCAGCGTCAGACAGATTCTTTTATAGGACTTGCGACACCTGCAATGTCTTTAATGGTAGCTTCTATCCCCTTAATATTCCAATATTCAGGTCAATCTAATTTTATTCATTTTTTTCAATCTCCTGCTACGTTAGTGGCTATAACATTATTTGGGGCGGTGCTTATGAATTCAGAATTAAAAATGTTTTCCTTAAAATTTAAGGACTACAGTTGGAAATCTAATAGGGTGAAGTATATATTTTTAATCATTAGTATTGTATTCATTATCCTATTTCAATTCGTAGCAATTCCCATGATTATTTCTTGTTATATTTTATTTTCCCTTCTTGAGAATGCACAAAAAAAAACTCCGATCAACAAGACCGGAGCAGTTTAAAAGAATTATTTAAATTCATTTTTTTGGTTTAAATTTAAAATGTTGACCTCCAAGAGAAGCTTCAAACATTAATCCACCAATGGCTTTCGTATATACAGCTACACCGTCGTTGTATGCAAGATCTACAGATGCTCCTTTTTCTAGGGCTACTGCAGAAGCTTGTCCGTCAAATTTTAACTTTCCATTTGTGAAATTATCATAAGCTTCCTTAGTTTCAAAAAAGATAATTTCACTGTACTGTTGGCCCCCTGCCTGTAAACCAATTGAAGCTTGCGACAATGTGGCTTCTCCAGTAATGTTGCCGCCCTGGTAAACAACACCTTTCCCACCAGCGCCACCTACGCCAAATCCCGCCTTCGTAATTTTAGGGAAAATAGCGTAACCATAAGCTTTACTGAGGTTATCTGTTAAACCGGGATAGTCTTTTTTAATTTCAGAAATTGCATTTTGCGCATCCTGTGTTAGTTCGGGTTTCCATCCTCCAATTTGTGCACTCATTGCGAATGATGCAAAAAGGAAAATAACTGATAGGATCGTCTTTTGTAATTTTTTGGTCATTTGATTCATAATAGATTTATTTTTTATAACATGGTAAAAATAAGCTTTTTAAAGTACCTGATC
>CAZWAN010000107.1:0-7615 GCA_964631875.1 uncultured Flavobacteriaceae bacterium | reverse complement strand
TCAAGAATGCCGCACTCACGCTCGCTGAACCAACCGCTCATGTTTTCCATACTTTGATTATTGCATCCTGGGATGGGGAAGTCAAGCGTTTTCGTAAGTTTTTTTATAACGTTTAGGTAACGGGGCCCCCGCACCAAACTACATTAAATGCATGAATCCGCAGTGCAGTTGTAGGGAGAATGACCACTTGGCAATCCTGAGTACACACAGTTGCTGTACCCCGACAACTCAACAGCAATGTCATCAAGGTAGTTCACTGAGAACGAAACACCATCAGTGCCACGCAAACGCACGGTGATGTAGTAACCAGGGTAAACACTCTCTACCAGTTCACCCTCAATGAGAACGTCACCAGGCTGAAGCTGGGAAGCGAAACGCTTGGGAATCATTACCAAACCACCTCAATCTCAGCGTCCTCACGAAATGAGGCGTAAGTGGAAGAAACGAACGGGTTGTTCACCTCAGAACCAAGGAAAAGCATCACTCCACCGTCATAGCGGGTAACGCCCATAACGGTGTCCACTACACCGTACAGCCTGATCTGGTCACCGATCCGAACCTCTGAAGCCCTCATGGACTCTCCAATCTCTCTACTCTCAAAGTACACTAGTCGGGGTAGGTTGTCTATAGTCCAAATGTACTAACTTCTAGCCTCATCTACCTTTTCAATAAACAGGCCGATTGCGTAGATTCCCACCAGTAGGAAGATCGGAAACGACCAAAAGCCAGCAACTGCCCACATGATCAGGCCAAACAGCACAACCAAAGGCATAAGGACGAAAGCAGCAACAAGGAACATCAGTCCCGAAATGAAAAGGTTCATACTTTGATTATGGGGTACTGGGGCAGTGAAGTCAATAACGTAATCGTAACGCTTAGATTAACAATGGGTAAACGGGCCCCCCGCTACTCTCTGTAACGAGTCGTTTGCGATACGTACTCAAGCGCACGCCTGAAGTCAGCTGGCGGAACCTGAGTCATCAGTACCATCATCAGGTCTTCAATGAGAATGTCAGTCTCATAGCGGGTAAGACCAGACAGCACCGACTGAAGATCAGCCAGATTGGACTTGTAGTGATTCGTGACTGTGGGATTCATGGTTTCCTCCTAGAACAATCCGAACGGGGAAGAGTGGTCTTCCTCTTCGCCCCCACAGGTGGGGCAGGTCTGAACTACACCGTCGATGACTTCCAGCATCACGTAGTCTTCGACTTCATAGCAGAAGAAGGTTTCATAGGTCATCACTTACCTCCTACGGGGGTGAAGAAGCACACGGCGCAGATGCCGAACGACGGGTGAATGGGACGCTCACCGCACTTGGAGCAGGTAGCGGGGGTCATGCCCTTGGGGAGGGGCTTAGCGAAACCGTAGTGCATGGTTTCTCCTTTCGATCTACCCTCAGTCTTTCATAGATTCGCCAGTGTGTCTATAGTCCATTCGTACTATCTTTTATTAGTACAAATGTACGACGGGGCCCCGCCTAGTGGATGATCTTGGTTTTGAAAACCTTAACCTCACCAAACCAGCACCAGGGGCACTCAACCTCAGAAATGAGAACGTTCACTTCGTGGATTCCGCAACTCTCGCAAATGTTCATGTCCTCAGACTATGGGAAATCCGTCATAAAGTCAAGTTCTTAAAGTTAACATTAGGTGAACAACAGGTAAACGGGGCCCCGCCAGCAAACTGCTAGAACATGACGGTAACTACCTCATCCACACCGAAAGAGAGGCGAATGTGGTCTTGAGTCTCAATCCACATACGGTCGTTCATGAACGTCACGCAATCCACCGCGTGGAAGCCGTCGCCCAACTCAATCGCGTCAACCGTGTTCCAACTGGCCCAAAGTTCACGAACCGACATTGCCTGGATCATCTGATCTCCAATCTCCATACCCTCAGTATGCCAGTTGGGGATTCGTATGTCAATCGTAAATTGATAACGATTTGATAACGGGGCCCCCGCGTGCTAGAATGGGGGGTCAGGCCACGAGTCGTGATCCCAAAGATCAACGTCGCCCTCCCACGACGACGGCTCTTCAGCCGCGCCATCGGCCAGCAGCGCCAGCCACTCGTCTTCCGACAGGTCTTCCAGATCAAACTCAATGAAATCGTTCATGTTTTTATTCTGCCTGCTCTGGCGGGGAAAGTCAAGCGATTTTCATAACGGGTTCGTAACGGTAAGGTTAACTTTAGGTGAACGGGCCCCCCGTCACTCTGAGTAACCAGAGCAGGGAGACTCAGTTATCGCGGGTGAACCCGTAACGCTGAGTGATCGGAGCAGTGAAGATGTACCAACCGCTGAGCACGGATGAAACGTCTACCAGACGACGCTGACCAGCGTGACTCATCATGTGGTACTCCACAGAATCGCGTGGGTGGTCAGACTTCCACACGAAACCGCAGTCGCAGTGCATGGTGACAGTCTCACCAGGGATTTCAGGGATGAAGTACGACATGGCTTACCTCCAAGCCTCAATGACGGTGACGGACATGCCCATGTTCTCACACTCAGGGCACATGACGAAGTTCCAACCCACGTATGGCTCAGTGCAGATGGAGCAGTAACGCTGGACGTTGCCCACGGTGGGCCTGGTGTAGATCGTGACCTTCATGATCTCCCCTTTCGACACTCTCAGTCTTTCAGATTCTCGCCGGATTGTCAAGCGTTTTAGGTAACGAAACGGTAACGGTTATCGAACCGTCACGTATTCGTCGTTAGCGAACCAGTCAAGATCATTGATCCACACTCCCTCGCCGTCACGCTTGATACGCGCCACGCGGTAGACGAACGGGTAGACCATCTCAGCACCACGGTACAGTTCCCTAGCCTGAATCTCCACCGAAACCTCCCAATCTCCGAACCGACACCTCTATTCTTCCTGATTCTGATAGGTAAGTCAAGCATTTTAGGTAACGAAACGATAACGAAAAAAGTTTACTCTCAGTAATCGCCCGAATCTCGGTGACTCTGCGTAACTCGTAACTCTCCGTAATTTAGTACAAACGTTCGAGCGGGGGCCCGTGGGAAATCCGGCATTCGTAACTTAATCGTAAATGAGCTGTAGACGGCGGTGGTCTTCGACCCCCGCGACCTCAGTTGTTGTGAGGCGCGTCAGGGTCAGAGTCAGACCACAACTCAGAGTAGTGCTCCATGCAGAGCAGCGAGCCAGGAACCTTGACACCGTGACACTGAGTGACGGAGCAGAGGAATGCGGGATGCATGATTACCAACCTTTCACAATCGGAGCGGTACGGGCAATGAGCCGCACGGGGGAGCAAGTGTGCTGACCCATGATCTTCGGGCCACGCTCAGGGGCGATACCGCTGATCTTCCACCCGCAAGTCTCGCAAGTGATGGTCACACCGCCCACAGCGGCGGGGGCGGGGAACATGGTGAGGGTCTGAGTAGTCATCTTGACTCTCCTTTCGATCTACCTTGATTCTTCCAGTTGTGGGCCGGATTGTCAAGCGATTCCGGTAACGCTTTGATAACGCTTACTCACAACAGCGGGTTGTGAAACTCCCCACAGTTGGGGCAGTCAAGCGTGTCTGTGAGGTAAACGTAGTCCTCTACATCCTCACAGTAAGCCGGAATGAAAGTCATGTCACACCTCCTTTCGATCTATGACCATTAGAACATGGGGGTATGACACAAACACCCCTTTCGACCCCCGTTTCTAGTAGGAATGTACTAGTATGAATGTACTATCTTTTATTAGAACAACAGTTCGATTAGGGCGACCCCCGCTAAGTAACCGTTACTCTTAGTTACCCACTTGCCAATACCGGAAATGGGATTCTGTTAACTTAGCGTAGCTGATTACGGAGTGTAATCGCGGGGGCCTTTAGGCCCCCGTTCTCACTCTGAGTGACCAGAGTGAGTTTGGGTAGGATTACTCAGGGTAGCCAAGCACCATGCGCTCACCAAGAGTAGACCCATCGGTGTAGAACACCTCACCATCGTCGGTGACGATGAATGACTCGCCCTTACCGTTACCCTGGTGGCGAGCATCCCACACGCAAGTGGTGAGGTTGTCGTCTACATCCTCAGAGGGGCAGAGCGGGTAGGTAGCAACCCACTCATTGATCTTCTGGTCAGTCTGGCTGATCGGAGCGTCAGCAGTCAGAGCCTGGATCGTGTCACCGATGGGGGCAATCACGGTCAGAGCGAACAGGACAAGCAGCGGCAGCCAGTGGCGGCGAATGAAAGCGTTCATGTTTCTATTATTAGGCCCACGGGCAAGAATGTCAAGCCCAAACTAGGATTATTCGGTAACGGAATGATAACGAATCGAAACTACTTTTAGTGACCATTCGATTACGGAGAGTAACGCGGGGGTCATTTTCAGGGTGACTTAGAGTAATCGTAACAAGATTACTGAGAGTGACGGTGGGGGTCTTTGACCTCCGGTGTATCGTACTTAATCGTAAATCGAAAGAAAGGCGGCGGGGGTCTTCGACCCCCGTTTACCCTTGCGGGTAAGGGGTTGGGCTTACTGGGAAACGATGGCCCAGAACTCAGCATCTTCCTTGTGGTCGATGCCACATATGGGGCAGATACCCTCAGCCAGACCAGGCTCAGGCATGAAGTAGCCTGAGTACTCAGGGCAGTAGATCGAAGACTCAGGGTAGCCGTCGATTGCGTTGATTCCGGTGTACTCGTTCATTTCGTTTCCCTTTCGCTCGTTCATCATGTCTAAAGACTACAGTACGGGTAGGACAAACGCAAGCCGAAACAGCCTTTTTTGATAACGGAATGGTAACGACTTTAGATTACTTAGAGTAGCGACGGGGGTCTTTCTTGATTACGGAGAGTAATCGACCCCCGTGTTGCAAGTGTCTTAGGCTTATGGTAGGATTAGAATAGGGGCGGGGGTGCAAGCACCCCCGTTTACCCCGTTAGGGGTAGGGGGTAAGGGACTAGCCCTTAGCGTTAGGCACAAGGCCCATCGACATACCAAAGTGCATCGCACTGTGGTAGTACGCAACACACTCAGGGAGGGGGTAGGCCCTACCGCTGAGGTAACGGGTCGGGCGGTACCGACCAATGTGTACTACGGTCATTCTGTTCACCTCCTTTGTTCTCATGTCTAAAGACTACCATGCCCTACTGACACGTTCTACAGGGGGTCAGTCTTCAAACGCATTACGGGCAGTACCGTCATTGGGTACGTGTACATCACAGAAGCGGTCTGTGTCTCCCCACTGGTCAGTGTGGAACCATCCGGCAGCTTCACCGCACCTTATGCAAGTCATTTGCTTACCCTCTCTCTTGATCTATGATCAGACTACCATACCCCTAGGACACGTTCTACAGGGGGGGGTGTATTAGACCCTAGTCTTAGTATGATAGGATGATACTGACGGGGGTGCAAGCACCCCCGTTTACCCCGTTAGGGGTAGGGGATGGACTCAGAGTGCCTGAACCAAACGGGCACGGTGAGGCTTCCATGAACGGTGGTGAACACCCTCACTAGAGTACATGATGGCACTCTCACCGCGTGCTACAGCGGCATTGTACGCCTCAAGTGCCTTGAGGTAGGCACGCTCACGGTTGACCGAACGGTACTCCATCGGGAGTGCGTTCACAGTACGGGCCTGAATGATCACAACGAACCTAGCCATCTTGTTTCCTCTCTCGCTCTTCATCATGTCCATAGACTATCAGACGGGTGGGACAGGCTCTACAAGGGGGAGGTGTATTAGACCCTAGTCTTAGTATGATAGGATGATACTGACGGGGGTGCAAGCACCCCCGCCTACCCCGTTAGGGGTAGGGCTAGTGCTACTCAGCGGTAGAGTAGGGCACTGAAGCACGGGTTACACATACCCCACATGGGAGACAGGGGACGCTCACCACACTCAGTGCAAGTGCTGGGAGTAGAACCCGAAACGAGGGGCAGGGGAAGGGCCTCTTGGCCGCTGTGGTGAGACTTCATGGTATTTCCTCTCTCTCTCACTACCTAGAATCTACCAGTTGGGTATGTCACTGTCAAGCCCAAACCATAGTCTGAATGTACTATCTTTGGTGCTGAAACCCTAGTACGTTTGGACTAGTACAACAGTTCGATTCGACCCCCGTTAGTTAGTACACTCGTTAGTACAAATGTACGAATTTGAAGACCCCCGTTCGATGATCGGTAATTACCGAACGTAGACTTAGAATACCTGAAATATAGAACGGGGGTCGTTCGACCCCCGCCTACCCCGTGAGGGGTAGGGGTGATGACTACCAACTAAGGTACTCACCAATGGAGAACACGCTAGCCGAGCCGAGTACCCATCCCTCCATGTCGTGGAAGCAGGTCAGGCAGTTCATGCTCACGTAGTCAGGGTCAAGGTCATCAACCACGGCCACGACAGCGACTCCGGTGCATCCGGCGGTGGTGCAAGTGATCTCGTTCATTTCGTTTCCCTCTCTCTCGTTCATGTCTTCACTCTACCATAGGGTAGGACACGTTTCAACAGGGGGGTAGGGAATTGAACCCGTGTCGTTTCACTGACCCATTATCCTAGAATCCGCACTAGCGGAAACGGGGGTCGCTCAAGTTGATCTTGAAACTTGGGGGGTCTAATACACCTATAGGGCAAGTGTATGGTAGACTCATTCCATGAGCACACGGGCTATCGTTGACAGTATCAAGGAACAAGCCGCTTGCGAGGCTTGCGGGTACAGCCGCAACATCCGAAACCTTGAGTTTCACCACGTTGACCCTTCAACTAAATACCGCACTCGCACGGGTAAGGCCGTTCATCCTGCCGACATGATCGCTAAGGGTTACGCCTTGGACGTAGTTCTCAGGGAATTGGAGAAATGCCGGATTCTTTGCCGCAACTGCCACGGCGAAGAGACATTCTCCCAATTCAACCGCTGGTAACAGCGGGTGACGGGGGTCACGTAGGGTAATCATTACTCAGAGTGACCCCCGTTACTCTCAGTGAGGGCGAACTATTGTAACGATTTGGTTACGATATTTATACATCATCAAACTTTAAAAAATTTTTGCATTTAGTCAATTTCAACAATAAAAAATTTTTGCATTTTGCTGTATTGAACGGGACGTTACGCTACGCTACCGACTCGTGACGCTGGCCTAGCGGCTGGTGACGCTAATGTCGGTGTCCCCGTAGGCGTTGATCCATATTTGGAGTTCTCCGTCTTGTGGGTATTTTACGGTGAGGATGGCATCTACGGTGTTTACCCAGCCGGATTGGGGGGCGGTTCTTGCGCTACCCGCTGTGCCTGGTTCTGCTCCACCGAAGAAGTCACCTAGGGAGTATATCTTCAACGTACCCGCCCACTTATTACCCGCCTTGCGTATTTCAGAGCGTAGTACGTATCCTTTTTGGGAAAACCGCATCAGCTCTTTTATGCCTAGTTCTTCTTCAAGGTAGTGGCTCGTACCGTCGTCTTGATTTACTCTACCGCTCAGCCACACCTGATCCCCCCAAAGACTTAAATCAGTATCACCAGCTACCACCACCAGGGTTTCGGTATTGGGCGGTATGGTGAACTTGAAGGTTTCTGAGTCTAGGTCGGTGGTGTAGGTTTCTTCTGCTTTACCGCCGTAGGCAGCGTCTGCGTATGATCGATTAACGAAGTCTTGTGGGCT
>CAZWAN010000106.1:0-7635 GCA_964631875.1 uncultured Flavobacteriaceae bacterium | reverse complement strand
GTTGCCATACGAATCAAAATACTCATTGCCCCTGCAGAAGCTTCAACTAAAATTGCATTTCTGCTTTTTAAAGCAGGAAGAAAATTATAACTGAGCAGAAAAATAATTCCCCCTACTAAAATTCCCAATAAATAGTATTTCATAAACATTTTGGGACTGAAATAATCCAAAAATAGTATTCCAAAATAATAAAGAATCAACAAGTTAAAAATGATATGAAAGAAACCGTCGTGCAAAAAGCCGTAACTTAGAATGGTCCATGGTTTAGAAATAAATGAATCCAAATTTGGAGATAGCGCAAACCATTTAATCAAGAAATTGCCATGACTATTGAAAAAGAATGAGATTGTGTTAAGCGAAAGACTTATTAAAAAAATAAACACAGTAATATAAATCACTTTCATGACCACATTAGCTGAGGAGAATTTTTCTGTAATTGTATCTATCAACTGCATGACATAACAATTCTTAATTCCAGCGATTAAATTGATGTTTCTTCCAGTATTGCATCATAGCAAATCCGATAAGAGCCCCTCCCACATGGGCAAAATGAGCAACTCCTCCTCCAAAAAGCGAGAAACCTGTTACACCTGAAAAAAGATCTAAAGCAATAAGAACAGGAATAAAATATTTGGCAGAAATAGGAACGGGAAAAAATATAAGCGCCAATTTTGCATTTGGAAAAGACATACCAAAAGCAACTAAAACACCATAAATTGCACCGGATGCCCCGACTGCAGGTGTATGATATATTTGGTAAAAATTAGAAATCTCCTTTTCTGAAATTTGGCTTAAAATATTTGAGTTGTATTGACCGCTTGACAACATTTGTTGAATATCGCCTTCACTTAAACCAATTTGTAACAAATCTTGGTAAACACCATTAAATTGATAATAATTAACCAATGTGTAAATAATACCAGCACCGATACCGGCAGAAAAATAAAAGAACAAAAACTTATTTTTACCCCACATCTGTTCCAAAGGTGTTCCAAAAGCCCAAAGTGCATACATATTAAACAAAATATGCATAAAACTTCCATGCATAAACATATGGCTTACGAATTGCCAAAACCTAAAATGTTCATTTTTTGGATAATATAAAGCGAACCATTCTGACAAATTGGTCCCAAGCAGTGGACCGGCAGCAAAAAAAATAACATTAATTATGATTAGATGCTTTACCGCATCAGTAATTCTTCCCATAAATATTTTTTAACTTTCAAATTCTTCTTCTACAAAGGCAGCAGAAATCGTGATATAAGTCTTCTTTCCAAAAGGAGAATAATTTGGTTCTTTGCACAAAAATAACTTATTTAGAATATCTTCTTGTTCTTTGTTACTAAGTTTTGTGCCTTTTTTTATAGCACAGGATTTAGCCATACTTTTTGCAATCGTATCTATTTGGCTGATATTGCTTTCTGGATGATCACTTTTAAGATTATTGATCAACTGGTCTAAAAAATCACCCAATTGTTCCACTTTTATATTTGCTGGAATTGAATCCGCAAAAAGCTTACCATCTTTTTTAAGCGTAAAATGGAAGCCAGCACTCTCTAAATCAGATTGAATATCATTTAACAATAGACTATCTGCAGTTGTAATTTGGATTAATTTAGGAAATAATAATGATTGACTACCCACACCTTCAATTGTGATTTTAGCTAAAAAATCTTCATATAAAATTCTTTGGTGTGCCGCATTTTGATCTATCAAAACTAAACCTGATTGTATTGCGCTGACGATATATTTTTCGTGTAATTGATAAGTTCTAAAATAAACTTGCTCTTTTTTGTCGAATAAATGTTGGGTTACATTTTCGTATTCAAATTCAATGTGCTTTATTTTTTCTAATTCTTTTTCTCGCTTTGTATCCGCATAAAGTGATTCCCAATCTGAATTTATTTTTTTGGTAACCGATATGTCTAAATTATTAGCAAAAGGATTAAAGTTTCTATCTACCTGAATAGTTGGTATTTTAACAGTCTTCTTTTGGAAAGCGTAAGGCGTATCTAAGTTTTCATCTCTATTAAAATCTAACAAGGGAGTTGCGTTATATTGTCCTAAGCTGTGTTTGATCGTGGCTCTTAAAATGGCGTAAAGATCCTTTTCATTATCAAATTTAATCTCTGTTTTTGTAGGATGAATATTGATATCTATACTTTGAGGTGGAACTTTTAAATACAAAAAATAGGAGGGATGCTCACCATTTGGAATGAGATTTTCAAAAGCCAAATGTACAGCATGATCTAAATATTGACTTTTGATATACCTATCATTAACAAATAAAAACTGTTCACCTCTTTTCTTTTTGGCATAACTAGGTTTGGTTACAAAACCATGAATTTTTAAAATTTCCGTCGATTCATCAATGGGAATCAATTTTTCATCGATCTGTTTTCCAAAGACATGAACGAGCCTCTTTTTTAAATTGGCAGATTTTAAATTGTAAATTTCTTGATCATTGTGAATGAAAGAAAATGATATTTTTGGATAGGTAAGCGCAATTCTTTGAAAAACATCAATAATATGACGTGTTTCAATGGTATTTGATTTTAAAAAATTTCTTCTGGCAGGAATATTATAGAACAAATTCTTTACTTCTACATTTGTTCCTTTTTGAGTATAAGTTGGTTCCTGAGATTGCACTTTGCCTCCATGAATAATTAATTGAGAACCAATTTCCTGATGTTCCTTTTTCGTTTTAATAGAAACATGAGCAACGGCGGCAATCGAGGCAAGAGCCTCTCCTCTAAAGCCATTTGAATGTAAATTAAACAAATCATCTGCGGTACGAATCTTAGAAGTAGCATGCCTTTCAAAAGCCATTCTACAGTCCGTAGGACTCATACCGGAACCATTATCTATTACTTGAATTAAAACTCTACCCGCTTCTTTTATGATCAATGAGATTTCAGTTGCTTTTGCATCAACCGAATTTTCTAAAAGCTCTTTTACAACTGAAGCAGGTCTTTGTACCACTTCTCCCGCAGCTATTTGATTGGCCACATGGTCGGGTAAAAGTTGGATGATATCTGACATTAAAACAATTTATGAATTTCAAAAATATAGGCAACCAGGCCAACTAAGATTGCTATAATGATTGCTAAACGGAGATTTGTGTTCTTATCGCTCGTTCTTTTTTTATGACGCGCCCAATCTTTTTTTAAATTATCTTTAGTCAGCGAAATTCTAGGAAGATCCGAGGATGAATTTTCTTCGGCGGCTAATTTTTTCATTTGCTCCAGACGCTCTTTTCTCGGATCATAATACCTGGGTTTATAATCGAAAACATAATAAGAGCGATTTTTAAATGGACTACCTAACATAACCTCTTTATTCTGGTACTCTACAAATATAAGGAAACATGAAGGTTATTACAATAGGACATATTTTTTTCAGAAATGCTTAACGTTTTGAAAAATAAAGTAGACCTACAAGTTTGCCATTTTTATTGCTGCAATGGCACATTCTACTCCTTTGTTTCCATGTTTACCCCCTGAGCGATCAATAGATTGCTGTTTGTTGTTATCCGTTAAGACACAAAAAATAGTAGGAATATCAAACAATACGTTCAAATCTTTTATTCCTTGAGCAACTGCCTCACAAACATAATCAAAATGCTTCGTTTCCCCTTGGATCACGTTTCCGATAGCGATAATTGCGTCAAAACGATTTTCCTTTAGCATTTTTTTTGCCCCATAAATTAGTTCAAAACTACCAGGAACTTGACTAATAGTTATGTTCTCTTCTTTTGCTCCGTGCTTAAGCAGAGTTTGGACAGCCCCTTCACATAGATTTTTGGTTATATCAGCATTCCATTCTGAAACAACAATCCCAAATCGAAACGAATTCGCATTTGGGACTGTTGACATATCATACAATGATAAGTTGCTAGTTGCCATAAAAGCTCTATTTATTGGCTAATTTTGCTCTTTCAATAAAAACATCAATTTGTTTCGCTTCTTCAGATTGATTGTAATCATTTTTGATACGCTCAAACAAAACCAAAGCATCACTATTCTTACCTAGATCCAATGCTGTATTTCCGGCTTTGAAAAGATAAAGTGGAGTTGTGAATTCGTTGTCTTTAAAATTAGCAGCTTGTTTGTAATAATCAAGGGCTTCATCCGGTTGATTAATTTCCATAAAAGCATCTCCTATATTTCCTTTCGCTAAAGTGCCCAATATTTCGTCTTCAGATGAAAAATCATTTAAGTATTTAATGGCATTTTCATAATCACTCAATTTTAGATAAGAGATACCACTCATATATTTAGCTAAATTTCCAGCCTTGGTCTTTCCGTAATTATCGATAATATCTAGCAAACCGTATTTACCGTCTGCACCATTAAGGGCTATTGTAAATAAAGAATCGGCCGAAACCGTAGCCGATTGAGCTTGTTCAAAACTTTGTTTCGGAAAAGCCAGTTCATCTGCCGCTTCCTTTTCTCTTGGTTCAATTACATAGTTATTGTATGCAATAGAACCCAAAATGATCAAAGCGATGATGGATAAGCCAACTAATATTTTTCTTTGATGTTTTTCAACCCATTGTTCAGATTTCGATGCAGTTTCATCTAAAGTATTAAAAACTTCTGCCGTTGTACTGTGATCTTCAATACTGGATAATTGTGTTTTCTTTACTTTTCCTCCTTTTTTCTTATATGTCGCCATCTATTAAAATTTTCGCGCAAAATTAAAATATTATTTCAATTGGTAAGCAGTTTTTGAATTAATTTTTGTTTTTTTGTAAACATTCTTATTTGTATTATTCAATTGTAAATTAAACAAAATCAATTAATTATGTTTTTTATTATTGAATGTACCTTGTCTGTAAAAGATTTTTTTGGGTTTAGTTGAATTCGTCTTTCTTATTATAGTTTTCTTTTAAATGGTTTTAAAGTCATTATCCTTATTACATTTTAAAAATTTTGACGCACGTTTTTTCGAATTTGAATCGAAGATCAATTGTTTGGTAGGGCAAAATGGAATAGGTAAAACTAATGTCTTGGATGCTATTTACCACCTTTCCTATACCAAGGGATATTTCAATTCTGTTGCCACTCAATGCATACAGCACGACAAAGATTTTTTTCTAATTGAAGGGAATTATGAAAGAGCAGAAAAATCCGTTGTAGTGAGTGTTGGCCTTAAAAAAGGACATAAAAAAATAGTCAAAAAAAACGGAAAGGAATATGAAAAACTTGGAGATCATTTTGGTTATCTGCCTGCGGTTATTATTTCACCTGCCGATACTGACCTAATTAGGGAAGGTAGTGAATTGCGGAGGAAATTTATGGATGGTATAATTGCCATGAACGATTCGGCCTTCTTAAATGATCTCGTTAGTTACAACCAAACTTTATCACAAAGAAATGCCTTGTTAAAATTTTTTGCTGCGAATAGAACCTTTGACAAAACAAACTTGGAAATTTATAACCAACAACTGGCAGATTTTGGTACAAAGATTTATCTTAAACGAAAAAATTTTGTAGAGCAATTTGTAGAGGTTTTTCAAAAAAGATATAGGCAAATTTTAGGCTTGTCAAAAGGAAATAAATCTGAAGAGATTGATTTATTGTACGATTCTCCATTACATGAAGGAGAATTAATTTCTATTTTAGTTGAAAATGAAACAAAAGATAAGTTGTTACAATATACCAGTTCCGGTGTACACAGAGACGATATATGTTTTCATTTGGCCGGATTCCCAATTAAAAAATTTGGTTCACAAGGGCAACAGAAATCATTATTGATTGCTTTAAAATTAGCCCAATTTGATTTTTTAAAAGAAAAAACTAAAATTACACCCATAATGCTTTTAGATGATATCTTTGACAAGCTGGATGATAATAGAGTGTCTCAGTTAGTAGAATTAGTGAACGATCATAATTTTGGTCAAATTTTCATCACAGACACACACGCGTCTCGTACAGAAGAAATAGTTAAAAAAGTAAATCAGAGTTATAAAATGTTTGAACTTGGATAAGATATGAAAAGAGAAAATGATATCATGAGAATTGATGTAATTCTCGAAGAAGTAATCGGGGATAAATCTCTCAAAAAAGGTCTGACTCTAGTAAATGTAAAAGAAGCTTGGAGTACAATAATGGGAAATGGAGTAATCAGCTATACAGAAGATATAAATCTCAAAGGAAGCCAGTTAATTGTGAAACTCAGTTCTACTTCTCTTCGAGAGGAGTTGAGCTATGGTAAGGATAAAATTATTTCATTGATGAATAAAGAACTTAACGAAGAGATAATCAAATCAATTCGATTTAGCTGAGATTATTTTGAAAAAATGGATAGAAATTTATGATTATTGCTGTTCTTGCTTCCATACTTATTTCTTCTATCACCGTATATTTATTTTATTGGAGACCAAAAAAGCAATCCACAAGAAATGCTTTGGTAAGCACTTTTCTCCGCGGGTTCGCACTTTTTCTAATCTTATTATCAATTTTTGATCTAAAAATTAAAGTACCTTCCCAAGTGATCGAAAAATCTAATTTATTATTACTAATCGATCAGTCTTCTTCCATAAAAAACAACGATAAAGACACAGTTTCAAAGACGATCAAGGAGTATATTAAAACCGACAAAGACTTAAATAAGTATTTTAATATTTTAAATTATTCCTTTGCTAAAGATATTGCAGTTTTTGAAGAAGATACAGTTGTTCCTGGTGAAACCAACATTCATCAAGCCATATCTAGCATGAATGAATTATTCCGGAATGATAGAAATGCTATCGTTTTATTAACGGATGGCAATCAAAATAAAGGCATTAACTACACTTACGCACCAAATAATATACCTGTTTTTCCAATTGTATTAGGTGATACAACGACACAGTTTGATTTGTCAATTCATAAAATAAATGTAAATAAATATAGTTTTATCGGACAAAAATTTCCTTTGGAAGTTTTTGTTCAATATGATGGGAAAAAGCCAATTAATCCTGAGCTCAAAATTTTTAAAGATGGAAGTCTGATTTCAAAGAAGGAGCTTAATTTAAGTCCTGAAAAAAGGTCTTCGATTACCCAGTTTGAGCTTGAATCTCAAGAAGTTGGTAATCATTTTTATACGGCAAAAATAGATGAGTTAGAGGGAGAAATAGATAGAATAAATAATTCTTCACTATTCTCGATTAGCGTAATTGATGAAAAGGCCAAAATTTTAATTCTATATAAATATCTACATCCTGACATAGGTTTTTGGAAAAGAATGATTACTCTTAATGAGCAGAGAGAAGTTGAAGTGTCACCTGTAACTGGTTTTAACAAGGATTTGAATGATTACAAAGCTGTTATTCTTGTTGGATTTGATAATAGTTATAGCAGTATTTATAAATCGATAATTAAAGGAAATATAAATCATCTAATTGAAACAACTTCAACAACAAATTTTAATGAGCTCAGTACTCAAAATAAATCGTTCACATTTGAGGCACGATCGGAAATTACTCCAGTAAAAGTATTTGGAAATAATAAATTTTCTGAAATTGAACTTAGCCCACTTTTATTAGATCAATATCCATTTTTAATATCAAAACTAAAGGAAATTAAAATAGGAAAACCACATGATGTTTTATGGGAAGATGAATTAAAAAATCCTTTATTGGTATTTGAG
>CAZWAN010000105.1:0-7713 GCA_964631875.1 uncultured Flavobacteriaceae bacterium | reverse complement strand
GCGAATTCACTACCGCCTCATAACGGTGCCCGAAATAATAACCAGGTAATATGAAGGTATTTGTCCATAAAAGGCTACCAATTATATTTAAAAGAAGAAAGCGGCCAAACTTCATGCGTGAAATGCCTGCAGCGATCGGAAGAAACGTCCGGATAAAAGGAATAAACCGCCACCAGATCAGAGCGCGAACTTCATTTTTCTGAAAAATAGCCATTGCCCTGGGCAGATATCGCTTGATAAACTTATATCTTGAGTGATCCTGTAGTCTCGTTCCGTATAACTTTCCGATGTAAAACCCGGTAATATAGCCCGCGACTGTTACGACATTGATCAGGAACAGAATTACCTCAATATTTATTTGCAGATACCTTGAGCTGGCAAGCATGCCGATAGCGACAAGGAGTGTTTCGCCAGGGAGAAACAATCCAAACAGTAAGCCTGATTCGGCATAGAGGATAAATAACAGTAATGAAAAAAATCCTATTCACTATTCTAAATTTAACTTTTTTGGCTCAGGTTTTTGCTCAGGACATGCCGGCTTATCAACTGTTTAATGACAAAGGAAAATCAACTGATTATAAAGATATGATCAAACAACTTGGAAAATCTGATATGGTGTTTTTTGGAGAACACCACGATAATCCTATTGCTCATTGGTTAGAACTGGAAGTAACTCAAAGCTTAAATGAAAAGACAAACGGAAAGTTAATTTTGGGGGCGGAAATGTTTGAAAATGGAAATCAATTGGTTTTGAATGAATATTTATCCGGGTTTTACGCAGAGGATAAAATGTTACCGGAGATCACACAATTATGGTCAAATTATGAAACTGATTACAAGGCACTCGTTGAATATGCCAAAGAGCATAAAATACCCTTTATCGCAACAAACATACCTCGTAGATATGCGTCAATGATTTACAAAGGAGGTATGGAGGTTTTGGATGAACTCAGTCCTGAAGCTAAACAAATGATAGGTCCTGATCTCAAAAAACATTTTGACCCGAATGTAAAGGCCTATGCGGAAATGAAAGATCAGATGGGTGGACATGTACCGCCAAATATGTTGAACATCCAAATCTCACAGGCGTCAAAAGATGCGACTATGGCGCATTTTATATTAAAAAACTTTGAAAAGAAACATTTGTTTCTTCATTTTAATGGTTCCTATCACTCTGACAATAAGCAAGGCATCATTTGGTGGATAAATAAAATCAAACCGGGATACGAAATCATGTCCATTACCACAATTAATAAATCAGATTGGGATAAAATGGAGGAAGCTGAAAAAAGCGCAAGAGCAGATTTTTATATTGTTGTTTCTGATAATATGATAAAAACAAAAAGATAAAATTTGTTGATAAACAGCAACTTATCAACATTTTTTATACTTTTACAAAAAAATAAATATGCTCAGTCTCTTAAAAAATGCATTTATTTTTTGTATTCTGCTCAGTTTAGTTTATTGCTCTTCTGAAAGTAAAAATGAGCCAAAGGCTGGTTTTGAATTAAGCTCAGAAGAAATTTTTCAATGGGTGGAGGTTGAAATTATCAATAAAGCACAAGGAGCCTCTGATATATCATACGAAGTGACCGGTGGCGCATTTTTATTTGTTGATAAGTACAATTCCATTCAATTTTTAGAGGATAAAACATACTCAATTACTCAAAAAGTTAAGAATGGAAGTGGTATTGATACCTACACTGTGGAAATTGAAGTACGCAGACCGGACAATTTTTTTACACTGGATAACGAAATGTTTTTTACCGGTGATGTTGCTGTAATAGATAAGGATGGCTTTGATGTTAATTATATCAAAATTTTTGGAGAGAATGGATCACAGGATCAGCCAAACTTATTGATGCTTTATGCCAATTTTGGAAAAAACCCAATTGAGGGGCAATACTACTATAATAATACGGGAGAAATAGGAACCTATGATGCTGTAATCAAGGCTGAAATTAAAAACAACCAATTCGCATGGACGACAAATGGAAATGGGTCTGACCAGTTGCTGACCATAGAATTAGTTTACGAAGACAAGAAAAACCCTAAAAATAATGCTTACCATATAACCTTGTCTGGTTATGATTTGAATTGTGGCGAATATGTTTTTTTTCCTGAATTCTATTTTAAAAGTTTTGGAAATAAAAAGCTAGTCATTAATTATATAGGCCTGATCCAAAGATAGAATGGTTCATTATGAATACCGATTAATCACATAGTGCGATATTTATTCTTTTTTTCAATTATTTTTTGACAATTTTATATTAAATAGTCCTTTCATTTACCTTTATTTTTAGAACCTATAAATTAAAGTGGGGTTTAAATTCATGAAAAAATACATTAAAACAAATGTTGTCGGTCTTATTTTTGTCGGCATAGTTCTAGCTTTATTCTCATTTACTAAATTGAAAAAAACATATCAACAAGGTCTAGGTATTAAAAAAGCCGAACTTTTGTATCAAACTTCGGCTCAATTGGGTGAGGGAGCATTTTGGGACGCAACAAACCAAAGACTCTTTTGGGTAGATATAGAGGGAAAAGAACTTCATATTTTTGATCCAAAAACAAAAAAAAATAAAACGATAGCAATGCCATCCAGAATTGGTACTGTTGTTCCTGTCTCAGAAAATCAAGTTTTAGCTGCTTTGCAAGACGGTATCTATTTTGTCGATCTTGACAACCAAAAATTAGAATTATTTTCTGATGTAGAATCTGCAACTACAGAGAACCGATTTAATGATGGTAAGTGTGACCCGAGCGGTAATTTATGGGTTGGATCCATGCACTTAAATCAGGAGCAGGGAAGGGCAAAACTATACAAAATTGATGGTCATGGAAATGCTACTGCTATGATCGATCATGTCACAATATCTAATGGGATCGTTTGGACAAAAGATAAGGAAACAATGTACTATATAGATACGCCAACAAAGCAAATTAAGGCCTATGACTTTGATATTAAAACACAAACGATATCGAACGAAAGAGTAGCTGTTGAAGTCCCGGAAGAACTGGGCTTTCCCGATGGAATGACGATTGATGAAAACGATCATTTATGGGTAGGCATGTGGAATGGAAACGCAGTGATTTGTTTTGATCCAAAAAAAGGTGAATTGATAGATAAAATTGAGGTTCCGGCTCACAATGTGACATCCTGCGCATTTGGAGGAGAAAATTTGGACATACTCTATATTACAACAGCTAGTCTGGATATGACCGATCGAGAAAAGAAAGAATTTCCCTTGGCGGGGTCTCTATTTATGGCGAAACCGGGAGTAAAAGGTGTAATTGGTAATTATTTTAAGCGCTCAAATCATTAAAAAACTATTTTTATGTTAATCGTTGTAATGGGCGTCAGTGGTTCAGGGAAAACAACCATTGGGAAAATGTTGGCCAATAAACTCAATCTCAAATATTATGACGCCGATGATTTTCATCCGCAGTCCAATATATCCAAAATGAAAAACGGCATTGCCCTAAACGATACCGACAGACAGCCTTGGCTAAAAAATCTTTCTTTGGCCATGAGCAATTGGGAGCATGAAGGTGGAGCAGTGTTGGCATGTTCTGCACTCAAAGAAAAATACCGCGATGTATTCAACAAAAATTTAGATGGCATACACTGGGTATATTTAAAAGGCGATTTTGATTTGATTAGAGAGAGGATGGAAAAAAGAAGCGACCATTATATGAAATCCAATCTGCTAAAAAGTCAATTCTCTGCATTAGAAGTCCCGAACTATGGTTTACATGTAAACATTGAAGAAGAACCTGAATTAATTGTTAGAAACATTATGAGTGAATTGAATCAAAGCGGGCAATCTTTTTTCGGAATTATTGGATTAGGGGTTATGGGTCAAAGTCTTGCTTTGAATATTGCCAACAAACATTTCTCTTTATCTGTATATAATCGTGCAACGGAGGGGGAAGAAAAAATAGTGGAAAACTTTTTGATTAAGAACCGGGATAAGCCAATTAAAGGATTCACCGAGATGGTCGATTTTGTCAATTCTTTGGAGTCTCCTCGAAAAATTCTAATTATGATCAAGGCTGGTAAAGCTTTGGATGAGGTCATAGCGATACTATTACCCCATTTGAGTAAGGGAGATGTTTTGATAGACGGTGGTAATTCTCATTTTTCTGATACCTCGAAGCGCATAGATTATTTGGCATCTAAGGGGATCTTCTTTGTCGGTGCCGGTATTTCAGGAGGGGAAGAGGGAGCAAGAAATGGACCTTCCATTATGCCCGGCGGTTCAGAGGAAGGATATGCGCAGATAGCAAAAGTGTTAGAATCAATATCAGCAAAGGATAGATCTAAAGAACCCTGTTGTGGCTTTATTGGAGCGGATGGGTCTGGTCATTTTGTAAAAATGATCCACAATGGAATGGAATATGCCGAAATGCAATTTTTGGCTGAGATTTATGGCTTGTTGAGATCCGGCATGACCAATGATGAAATTTCTGATGTTTTCCGTGAATGGCAAAAAGGTGAACTGTCAAGTTATTTGCTAGACATAAGTGCCAAAATATTGAAAAAGAAAGAGGGGAATGATTATTTAATTGACCTAGTTTTGGATAAGGCCGGAAATAAAGGTACGGGTTGTTGGTCGAGTATAGCAGCCTTGGAATTGGGTCTGCCAACAACGGTTATGACTTCCGCTCTGTTTGCAAGGTATTTGTCATCATTTCAACATGAACGATCTAAATTAGCGCTTAAAATAAGAAACTCACCGAATACTGAGTTACCTGATCTGGATCAACTAAAAAATGCTTATTTATTCGCTAAGTATATCAATCATCAACAAGGCTTTAACTTGATTAAGGCATATTCTGAAGAGAAAAAATGGCAATTGAATTTATCTGAAATTGCGAGGATATGGACAAATGGTTGTATCATTAAATCCGCCATGATGGAAAAATGTGTCGGTTATTTTAAAAGTGCTGACGATCTATTTGAAATTGAAGAAATAACGGATTTATTAAGTTCTCAAGAGTACTCGGCGAGAGAGATCCTAAAATTTGGTTTGATGCAAAGAATTTCTTTGAATTCCTTCAGTACAGCCTATGATTATTGGATTTCCATGACGACAAAACGATCTACAGCAAATATGATTCAGGCTCAAAGAGATTTCTTTGGTGCACATACCTATCAAAGAATTGATAAACCCTTGCATCAATTTTTTCATTCAAATTGGAATTTAGATGATTGATTATCAGTTGCTCTTAGCGGTTTTTATCGGTGTGGCGGTTTTATTAGTTCTTATACTATATGTGCGAATACAAGCATTTATTTCTTTATTGATCGCCAGTATTGTTGTAGGATTGATAGCGGGTATGGAGCCCATGAAGATCATTGAAACCATACAAACAGGTATGGGCAATACTTTGGGGTTTGTGGCAGTGGTGGTAGGACTTGGCTCTATGTTCGGGGCAATTCTGGAACATTCCGGTGGTGCCGAAGCTTTGGGTAACTATATGCTGGGTAAGTTTGGTCAGAAGAATGCTTCTTGGGCACTAATGATCACGGGTTTTTTTGTAGCTATTCCCGTTTTTTTTGATGTGGCCTTTATCATTTTAATTCCTATTATTTATTCATTACAACGCAAGTCAGGTAAGTCATTGCTCTTTTACGCCATACCCCTTTTGGCAGGTTTGGCAATTACACACGCGTTTATTCCGCCAACACCGGGTCCTGTTGCAGTAGCCGATATTTTGAATGCAGATCTTGGCTGGGTAATTCTTTTTGGATTTATTGTAGGTATACCTTCGGCTATTTTAGGCGGACCCGTATTTGGAAAATTTATTGCAAAAAGGATTTTTGTAAATGCTCCCGCCATCAATGGGGAGGAGGATGAAGAAACTAATTTCCCGGGAGTGGGGTTGGTTCTTTCCATTATAGCAATACCAATCAGTTTAATTGTTCTCAATACGATAATTTCCAGCCCCTTAGTGCCTGAAAATTTATTCAGTCAAACAACCCGTGATTGGTTTAGAATGATCGGACACCCTTTTACTGCATTGATCATTGCTAATTTAATGGCATGGTATTTATTAGGTTTAAAACGAGGGTTTAGCAAGGAAAAATTGTTTGATATCACTTCAAAATCGATGGGACCTGCGGGAGTCATTATTTTATTAACAGGTGCAGGGGGCGTTTTTAAAGAAATGTTGGTTAACACCGGAACAGGTGAAATGATCGCAAACTATTTTGCTTCTGCAGGAATTAGTGTTTTGGTATTTGCTTTTATAGCTGCGGCCTTAATCAGGATTCTTCAGGGATCATCCACTGTTGCCATGATCACTGCCGCAGGAATAACCTCTCCCTTATTATTGGGAAACATGAATGAAATAGATAAAGCACTTTTAGTGATTGTGATTGCCAGTGGGGCGTCGATTCTATCACATGTCAATGATAGTGGCTTTTGGCTCGTGAGCAAATATCTCGGATTAAACGAAAAACAAACCTTCAAAAGCTGGACGGTAATGACTACGATTTTGGCTACCGTCGGATTTTTGACCTCACTTATGCTTTCTCAGTTATTAGGATAAAACGAGGGTCACTTATAGTCTTTTTTTGCCTTTGTGGACATTTATAAATTCGGTCCTGTACTCACTGGGTGTAATATTCTTGGTCTGTTTAAAAATCCGATTAAAATTCGCAATATTGTTAAAACCGCATTTAAAACTTATTTCTCCAATGGTATATTCAGATTCTAATAAATGTCGAGCTGCCATACTAATTCGAATATCATTGACATAGGTAATGAAAGTTCTGCCGGTTCGTTTTTTAATGAACCTGTTAAAAGATACCGGGGTCATATTGACCAAATTGGATATTTCCTCTAAGGAGATCTTTTTTTGATAGTTCTCTTGAATATATTGATGTACTTTCTTAATTCTTGAACTATTTTCAAAATCGTCTCGATTTGGTAAAGAATTAGAAAGTATTTTTTGATTTCTAGAAACGGAAAGGTCGTACAAAATAGAAATAAGCGTCAGGAAATTATCGATACCGCTAATTTTTGATAAATTCAATATTCTGGGCATCATCATTTTTGCGGTTTCCTGAGAAAAAAGAATGCCATTTCTTGACCGTTGAAACATATCCTTAATTGGTTTAAAAACCTCACGGTTTAATAAGTTATCATCTAACAAATCACTTTGAATATGTATACAAACTTCTCTTATCTCGGTATTGGTGCAATTGTGAAGCTCCCAACAATGTACCAAATTGCTTCCCATAAACACGAGTTCATAATCTTCAATTTCACCTATATGATCTCCAACGATCCTTCTAACACCTTTACCATTAAATATGAAGTTTAGTTCATAATCCGGATGAAAATGGATCGGAAAATCAAATTTGTCCTTAACTCGGTCAAAAATCAAAAAGCAATCTTCAGGGGTTAGTTGTGTAATTTCTCTGTGAAATTTGTTATTCATAGTTCGCGAAAAAAAGTATCAATAAATGACAATATTCTATTAACAATTATTTAACAAGGCGGATATTTTTGTAAAGATAGAAATTATAGTTTAACATGTTTAACTAGAAATTTCAAATAATGTTAAAAAGAGAAATTTTCATTTCGCTTGTAATCCGATTAATTTTGTTCACCGCACCTGACGATTTTCGAATGACAGTGAAATGATTTTGTTTGTTTTTAGCTAACTCAATTAACTTTTAATTATGAATTATTTTATGAA
>CAZWAN010000104.1:0-7732 GCA_964631875.1 uncultured Flavobacteriaceae bacterium | reverse complement strand
TTTAATAAATCTACCCCTAAACTTTTTTTTATAGATAAACTAAAGGGATGGATTTTGAGTATACTAATAGGCGGAGGAATTTTAGCTCTCATCATTTATTTTTATCAATTAACAGGTGATCATTTTTGGATTTATACTTGGCTCTTGGTTACTCTCTTCACCTTGTTTTTTACTTTTTTTTACAGTAGCCTCATTGTTCCGCTTTTCAACAAACAAACTTCTTTGGAGGAGGGAAGTTTAAGATCTAAAATTGATTCTTTTGCAAAAAAAACAGGTTTTACCTTAGACAATATTTTTGTGATAGACGGATCAAAGAGATCCACCAAAGCCAATGCTTATTTTGCAGGTTTTGGTCCAAAAAAGCGGATCGTTCTTTATGACACCTTAATTGAAGATCTCGAGGAAGATGAAATTGTTGCCGTTTTGGCACATGAAATTGGGCATTATAAAAAAAAACATGTAGTGTATACCATGATATTGTCTACACTCATCACCGGGTTAAGTCTATTCATTCTATCCTTATTGATCGATAATCCAATTTTAGCGGAAGCATTATCCGTTAAAAAGCCCAGTTTTCATATTGGCTTAATTGCCTTTGGGCTTTTATTTAGTCCCATCTCGGAAATAACGGGAATAGCTATGCAATATCTTTCGCGAAAATTTGAATATGAAGCAGATGATTTTGCAAAGCTTCACCACAATGCTAACCACCTTATTTCATCTCTCAAAAAACTATCAAAAAAAAGCTTGAGCAACCTAACTCCTCACAAGGCCTATGTTTTTTTTCATTATTCCCATCCTACTCTTTACGAAAGGGTACAAAATTTGTTGCTGTAGCACAAAAATTCACCCAATAAAGTAACTTGTTATTATAGCTTTAATGTATTATTTTTAGCCTATGGCATATGTGGCAACAATAGAAGATGAAAATAAGGAAATTGCGAGTCGTTATAAAGACATGCTTCGTAATACCTACCAAACTTTAAGCAGAGAAGATAAGCTTAAAATTAGGAAGGCTTTTGATTTTGCTGTTGAAGCACACAAAGAACAAAGAAGGAAAACAGGTGAACCTTATATTTATCATCCTATAGCCGTCGCTAAAATTGTTGCCAACGAGATTGGGTTGGGTGCAAATTCAATTTGCGCAGCATTACTGCATGATGTGGTTGAGGATACGAATGTTAGTCTTGAAGATATAGAAAGAATTTTCGGTAAGACCATTGCTAAAATTGTTGACGGACTCACAAAAATTTCTCGATTAAACAAAGACAAAGACATATCCATTCAGGCAGAGAACTTTAGAAAAATGTTACTCACTTTGAATGATGATGTCCGTGTGATTTTGATAAAAATTGCCGATCGTTTGCACAACATGCAAACATTAGAGTCAATGAATGAGGACAAGCAAATAAAAATAGCCTCAGAAACACTATACATCTATGCACCACTTGCACATAGATTGGGCCTTTACAATATCAAAACCGAACTGGAAGATCTGGGGCTAAAATATACAGAGCCTGAGGTCTATCTTGATATTGTAACCGGAATGAAAGAGAGTAAGGAGGAACAAGATCGATATATAGAAACTTTTTCACAGCCAATTAAAGAATCTTTGGATAAGGAAGGTGTAAAATACAAAATACGAGGCCGTTCAAAATCAATCTTTTCCATCAGGAGAAAAATGCAAAATCAATCTGTCTCATTTGATGAAGTGTATGATAAATTTGCCATAAGAATCATTTATAAATCAAATTTAAAGCAAGAAAAATTCAATGCTTGGAAGATCTATTCCATTGTGACGGACCATTACAGTCCGAATCCAAGCAGATTAAGAGACTGGATCACACAACCCAAAACTACAGGTTACGAATCTTTGCATACCACGGTAATGGGACAGGAAGGAAAATGGGTTGAGGTGCAGATACGTTCTGAGAGAATGGATGAAATTGCAGAAAAGGGTTATGCCGCCCATTTTAAATACAAACATGGAAGCGTAAATGAGAGCGGGCTCGAATCTTGGCTGAACAGATTAAAAGAAACACTCGAAAATCCGGAAGCGAATGCCGTAGACTTTGTTGAACAATTCAAATTAAACCTTTATTCCAAAGAGATTTATGTGTTCACGCCGCAAGGGGATATTAAGTCTTTACCCAAAGGTTCGACTCCCATAGATTTTGCGTTTTCGATACATACAGAAGTAGGTATGCATTGCCGGGCCGCCAAGGTAAATGGTAAATTGGTTCAGCTCAATCATGAACTGGTTAGTGGAGATCAGGTTGAAATAATTACCTCTATTAATCAGAAGCCAAAATTGGCTTGGTTAGATATCGCTCAAACCGCAAGGGCAAAATCTAGGATCAAAGGTATTTTAAAAGAAGAGCAAAAAATTACTGCTAATGAAGGTAAAGAAGTTCTGGATAGAAAATTGCGTCATTTAAAAATTCCGAACTCAGAAAAAACGTATAACGAATTAGTCAATTTTTTCAAATTAAAATCAAGTTTTGATCTTTTCTTCAGAATAGGAAATGGTTCTATTGACAACGCGCAACTAAAAAAGTATGCCAGCTCTCGTTCAAACGCGTTTGTGAATTTTTTTAAAAACAGGATTCGAAGAAGTACAAATCAGAATAAACCTATAGTAGAGGAAAACACGAACAATTACGACATGTTGGTGTTTGGTGAAGAAGGAGAAAAACTCAATTATACATTTGCAAAATGCTGCGCACCCATTCCAGGTGACAAAGTTTTTGGTTTTGTAACAATTAAAGAGGGTATTAAAATTCATAAGTATGATTGTCCAAATGCCCTTGGAATGCAATCGCAATACGCTTACAGAATTTTACCTGCTAAATGGATTGATTCCTCGCAACAATCTTACAAAGTAAAAATCAATATTACCGGAATTGACCGCGTAGGTTTGACCAATGATGTGACCAGAATTATTTCTAATAATTTACAGATGAACATCCAGAATATGAATATTGCGGCCAACCAAGGAATCTTTCAGGGGAAACTAACGGTAGAGGTAAAAAACAATGAGCAACTCAACAAGTTAATCAATCAGTTGAGTAAGTTGGACGGAATTGATAAAGTGACAAGAATAACTAAATAATATTCCTATTTTTATGACTTTTTCGGTGATTAAAATGTAAATTTGCCGTTGAAACTCACAAGATTTGATATGACAGATTCTAAGGACATTGAGGTAGTAAAGGACTATTTTACCAAGTTTTTGGAAAAAAATAGTCATAGAAAAACACCTGAAAGATTTGCCATTTTACAAGAAATTTATGAAAGTGAAATTCATTTTGATATTGAATCATTATATATTGAAATGAAAAATAAAAATTACCGAGTGAGTAGAGCAACCTTGTACAACACGATCGAATTACTTTTAGATTGTGGCTTGGTAAGAAGACACCAATTTGGTCAAAATCAATCTCATTACGAAAAGTCTTTTTTCAATAAACAGCATGATCATATTATTCTTACTGATACAGGAGAAGTGATAGAATTTTGTGATCCTCGAATTGAAAATATCAAAAAATCTATCGAAGAAGTATTTAATCTTAAAATTGATAGTCACTCTCTTTATTTTTACGGAACCAAAAAAAATAATTAATATATCTATTTATAATGATCGATTTGTTACTTGGCCTGCAATGGGGCGACGAAGGAAAAGGAAAAATTGTGGATGTTCTCACAAAAAACTATGATATCATTGCTAGATTTCAAGGTGGGCCAAATGCTGGTCATACATTAATTTTTGACGGAAATAAGCATGTTCTTCACACCATACCCTCTGGGATTTTCCATGAGAATTCAGTGAATATTGTAGGTAATGGGGTAGTGATTGATCCGGTTATTTTTAAACGTGAAATTGAGAATTTATCAAAATATGATCTCAATTTAAAAGAGACCTTATTTATCTCGAGAAAAGCACATTTAATCTTGCCAACACATAGGCTTTTAGATGCTGCCACAGAAATAATTAAAGGGAAGTCTAAGATTGGTTCTACGCTCAAAGGAATTGGACCAACCTATATGGATAAAACGGGTCGCAACGGATTAAGGGTAGGCGATTTAGAACTAGCTGATTGGAAAGAAAAATACAATGCACTAGCAAAGAAACATTTAAATTTATTAGATTTCTACAACATAGATTTGGAATATGACCTCAAAGCTTTGGAAAATGAATTTTTCCTGGCCATTGAAACGCTCAAATCTTTCGATTTTATTGATAGTGAAGAATATTTTCACAGCGCCATTAAGAATGGCAAATCAATTTTAGCAGAAGGAGCTCAGGGTTCTTTATTGGATATCGATTTTGGAACTTATCCTTTTGTGACATCCTCAAATACAACAGCCGCCGGAGCTTGTACTGGATTAGGAATAGCACCTAACAAAATTGGAGATGTTTTTGGTATTTTCAAGGCCTACACTACTAGGGTTGGCTCTGGCCCTTTTCCCACGGAATTATTTGATGAATATGGAAAAACGATGTCGCGTGTTGGTAATGAATTTGGCGCGACAACCGGAAGACCAAGAAGATGTGGTTGGTTGGATTTAGTGGCATTAAAATATGCCGTCCAAATTAATGGCGTTACAAAGTTAATGATGATGAAGGGGGATGTTTTATCCGGTTTTGATGAAATAAAGGCTGCCGTGGCTTATAATTATAAAGGAAATGAAATAACCCATTTCCCGTACAGTATTGAAGAAGAAAATGTCAAACCTGTTTATAAAACGTTTCCCGGTTGGAAAGAGGACTTAACCTCTATAAAAGAGAGTAAAGATCTTCCAAAAACTTTAAAAGATTATATCGCATTTGTAGAAGAATTCGTTGGTGCACCTGTTAAAATTGTTTCCGTTGGACCTGATCGAAATCAAACGATTAAACTATAATTTTTGTTATAATAAGCAAAAAGGCAAAGGGTAAACTCTTTGCCTTTTTTATTTAATTTTGTTGAAAATATTCATGTTGAAAAAAAGGCTTTTATTTTTCTTTTTTATCCTTCCGATCTTTTTGATTAATGCCCAAACAAAAAGAATAGAAATAGTGCATTCGGACAATTCAACCATAGATGAAGAAAAGTTACCAGGAGCGACTATTTTATTAGGAAATGTATTCATCAAACATGAGGGAATATCATTAAAATGTACAAAAGCCATTCATTACACCAAAGAAAACTACATCAAAGCGTTCGGAGATGTATTGTTAAAACAGGGTGACACTATTTCTCAAACAAGCGATTATACGGAATACAACGGCAATACAAAAAAAGCACTTTCCTGGGGAGATGTAGTGTTGCGTGATCCCAAGATGGAACTCAGAACGGATACACTACATTTTGATAGGACCAAGCAGGTTATCTTTTATAGAAATTTTGGCACTTTAAAAGACAGTGCAAATGTATTGACAAGTAATTCTGGATATTACTTTTTACAAACAAATAAATATCAGGCTCTTTCTAATGTTGTGATTACAAATCCAGATTATATTTTAGAGTCAAATCACATGGATTATTATACAAACCGGGGGACTACTTATTTATATGGACCCTCAAAGATTACAAGCGAAAATAATTATATCTATAGTGAAAAAGGTTTTTACGATACCAAAAAGAATATTTCCCATTTCACTAAAAATGCGCTAATAAAATATAAAGATCGTGTAATCAAGGCGGATAGCTTGTATTATAACAGAAATACTGGTTTTGCCTCTGCCACCGATAATATCAAAATAACTGACACGATAAATCATATTGTTTTAAAAGGTGACTATGCAGAGTATTTTGAGAAAAAGGATTCTGCTTTTACAGTTGGTCGTGCACTTGCCATTACCAATACAAATGTGGATTCACTTTTTATACATGGCGACACCTTGCTTCTTACCGGTAGGACTGAAAAACGCGTGATAAGGGCTTATCATCGCGTCAAATTTTTTAAAAGTGATATGAGCGGTAAATGTGACTCAATTTACAGTAATCAGGAAACGGGATTGACAGAAATGTTTAAGAAACCTGTCCTTTGGTCTAATGGAAGCCAAATAACCGGTGATTCTATAAAGCTTTTAACTGATGTTTCAACAGAAAAGCTCGATAGTCTTAAAGTATTACAAAATGCTTTCATTATCCAGCAAGATTCACTGGGTTTTAACCAAATAAAAGGGCGCAATATTTTTGGTAAATTTAAAGAAAATGACCTGTATTTGGTCGATGTTATTGGTAATGGAGAGATCATTCACTACGTGCGTTCCGAAAAAAAAGAGCTTATTGGAATTGATAAGACTACGTGTAGTTCAATACAGTTTACATTAAAAGATGGTGACATACAAAGTGCAAAATTCCTCACTCTTCCTGAAGGTGAAACCTACCCCCCTTCCAAACTTCCGGAAAATGCCAGAAAACTAAGAGGCTTTGTATGGCGTGAAGATGAAAGGCCAAAAAACAAATTTGATATTTTTCTCAAATGAAAGAGGAATTTTTAAAATATCAAGCACAAACTTCACCTCATCCTTTATTTATGGAGGTCAGTAGGGCTCAGGGATCTTATATTTATGATGTAGAGGGGAAAGCTCATTTGGATTTTGTCGCAGGTGTATCAGCCAATACATTAGGACATAGTCACCCTATGGTTATTGAAGCAATAAAAAAGCAATTAGATCTTCATACACATGTCATGGTCTATGGGGAGTTCATTCAACAACCTCAAGTGGCACTCGCCAAAATTCTAGCGAACAATCTACCTCAACAATTAAATTGTGTTTATTTGACTAATTCTGGTACAGAAGCGACTGAAGGAGCACTTAAACTGGCAAAACGCGTAACGGGCAGATTTGAAATGGTCTCAGCAAAAAGCGCCTACCACGGAAATACAATGGGAGCCATGAGCGTTTGTGGAAAGGAAGAAAAAAACCGGGCTTTTAGGCCTTTGATTCCGGGAGCTAAATTTATTGAGTTTAATGATATTTCCGACCTTAAAAAAATTACTTTTAAAACAGCTGGTGTTATTCTGGAAACAATTCAAGGCGGCGCAGGATTTATTGAGCCAAAAAATAATTATTTACAAAAGGTTAAAGAACGTTGTGAGGAAGTTGGGGCATTACTCATTCTTGATGAAATCCAATCGGGTATTGGAAGGACCGGGAAATTCTTCGGCTTTGAAAATTATAATGTGATCCCTGATATCATAATCACCGGCAAAGGTCTGGGAGGTGGGATGCCCATTGGAGCTTTTATTAGTTCATGGGAATTTATGCAAAGTTTAAAGAATCATCCAAAACTGGGACATATTACAACTTTTGGAGGTCATCCCGTAATTGCCGCCGCCGGTTTAGCAACCATTCAAACCTTATTGGAGGAAAACTTAATGAAAAGTGCTTTAGAAAAAGAAAGGCTTTTCAGGTCTTTGCTCAAACACCCGGCTATAAAAGAAATTAGAGGACGAGGCTTAATGCTAGCTCTTATTTTAGATAATGAGGAGCTGGTAAACAACATCATAATTAACGGGATAAAAAAAGGAATTATTTTGTTCTGGCTGCTTTTTGAACCTAAAGCAATTCGAATAACTCCTCCATTAAATATTTCAAATGAGGAAATTAAAAAGGGTTGTGACCTCATTCTTTCCTTATTAGATGAATATGATCCTAAATCATAAAAAAGCAGACATCTCGTAAAATGTCTGCTCAATAACATATTAATTTAGTAATGGAATTATTAACTTCTCAAAT
>CAZWAN010000103.1:3488-7741 GCA_964631875.1 uncultured Flavobacteriaceae bacterium | reverse complement strand
GGCCATAATAGAGACGATTACGATCGTTATAATAAAAACCCCCCCTGAAGTTTATTAATCATTAACGGCTTCATGCCACTTTACAAAGGAATATGAAACTATTCAAATTAAAATGGGGGCTAATTTTAGCATGTATTTTATTTTATTCCAACGGATTCTCTCAGACGATTGTACCGTTTGTCAAACGCTATGAAAATGTTGGGATTAACGGAGATCTTACCATGATTGGGAATGCCATTCTCAATAATAGTCCGGATACACCCTACAATGGTACCGGTATTAATAACGATTTTAATATGGTATATGTCGATATTGACAATGACCCGAATACTTTTAGTTCCAGTAGCGCCGATTTTAACCTGGCCAGTTGTGACAGAATCGTGTATGCGGGATTGTACTGGGGGGCTGTATTGGCACCTTCAACTTCAAATGCAAACCGGATAAAATTCAAAACTCCGGGAGGTAGCTATCAAAATATTACGGCAGATGTAAGTCTGGATGATGTTATTTACTATAAAAACGTTACATCAATTGTTACCGCAAGCAGCAATAAAAGCGGTTCTTACTTTGTGGCCGATGTCGTATCTACTTTAGGGAGGAATATGGCAGCAGGTTGGACTTTGGTTTTGGTAATTGAAGGTCCTAACTATTCGAGAAAGTTTATTTCTACTTTTGATGGTTTTAACCATGTAGACAGAAATAATAATTCTGAATCTTTTTACTATACCGGATTTAAAACACCTCCTGCACCTTCACCAGTTGAGGGTAGAGTGGGTGTGGCAGCTCTTGAAGGAGATTTGGGTTTAACGGGTGATAGAATGGCCTTTAGAGCCGATTCTAAGCCGAGTTTTTCCTATTTGTATGATGCAGAAAACACTCAGGATAATTTTTTTAACAGCAAAATAACTATAGATGGTGCCATGGTGACCAACCGGAATTTAAATAGTTCAAATTCTTTGAGCTGGGATCAGAAAATCATCGATTTGACTAGTCTAAATGCTGGAAATACTATACTTGGAAACGACGAAACCGGTGTAACCGTTCGAGTCGAATCAAGTGGTGATGAAATATGGACTTTTCTAAACACCTTTGCAGTTGACATTATAGAACCTGTATTAAAAGTTGTTACAAGAGTAGAAGATACAAACGGGAATGAAATAACCCATAGTTCACCGGTGCCTTTGGGTGCCACGGTTTGGTATGAAATTACTTTTGAAAATGTAGGGACTGACAATGCTACAAATACTTATATTCTAAATAATATTCCATCAAATGTTACTTTAGATCAGAATAGTCTTGTTCTTCCATCAGGTGTTACTTCGAATTATAACGCCCAGACCAGGCAGCTGAGATTCGATATCGATGAATCCTTAGTGCAAAAAAAGGGCTTGTCTCAAGCACACCAAATAAGGTATCAGGTAACAGCTTCAAACGATTGCTTTGATTACACAGACGCTTGTACAAACTTGTTAGAAAATAGCATAGAATCTTATTACGATGGAGAACAATCGGGAACAAACATTGCCGGTACGCCGGGGTTTAATGCAGTAAACGGGTGCGGGCTTGGGACTGTTGGTTCTATGGATCTTTTTGTAGACACGAGTTCTTGCTCTTTCGATAGTGAATTGTATTTGTGCAATGATACATTGACTTTTTCAGGAGATGATGGATATGATACCTATATCTGGACAAATGAGCAAGGTCAGGTGATTGGAACTACAAAAGAAATTACCGTTAATGGTCCTGGTGTTTACACGGGTACACAAAGAAGAACGGGATGTACAGAAACAATAAGAAAGGTTACAGTTTTGGGACTTGATGTTACCTTAACTCCTTTCGATGCCTTATGTAAGGACAGTGCGGATGGAAAAGTAGTTGTTAAAATAAATGAACCTTCGACATCTTATAATTATGAATTGTTTAGAAATGGATCAGTGATTGATTCTAAGATAGGGATTAGCTCAGATACACATACTTTTACCGGATTAGATATTGGTAATTATGAAATAAGATCTCAGAAAGCAGATGGTTGCTTTACAATCACTCCTTTTAGTATTGCTGAACCTACTTTACTTGTTGCCAATTCAGTAAAAGTGAATAATGTTACTACTTGTAATGGAGCTGTACTGAATGGAAAAATTAGGGTTTCAGGAACAGGTGGGACAGCGCCATATTCATTTAGCATTGATGGAGGGAATTCTTACCAAGTCGAAGATCTTTTTTCAGTACCCACCGAAAAGACATACAATGTTTTGGTAAAAGATGCTAATGGTTGTGTTGCCAGTACCTCAGTTGATGTTGGTTTTGATCCAGAGATTATTTATGAAATTACCAGTGAAGATGTTGTTTGTCCGGGAGATAATGATGGAAAAATATCTATAAATCTTACAAATGATCAAGGTTATCAAGTGACTTATAGCATAGATGGCGGCGATAATTTTCAAACTTCACCCGAATTCAGAAATCTTGTTGCGGGACAGTATAATGTGATTGTTAAAAAAGAAAAAGACCTGAATCTATGTGAGACAGTTCAGACTTTTACAATAAACACTTTAATCGATCTTAAGCTTGAAGCAACAACCGATTTTTCATGCGAAAGTGGGGGAAATTTGATCGTAGCTTCTGTTGATCCTATTTATGAAGGTCTGGTTACCTACACATTAGATGGTTCTATCAATCAGAGCACAGGTATATTTGAAAATGTTCCAAAAGGTAATCATAGCGTAACCGTTAAACACAACGAGTTTGGTTGTAATGGAATACCTGTAGAGGTATTTGTTGAGGAATATGTGCCAATTGATTTTACCATTGAAAATACTTTTATCAATGAGTACACGGTCATGGCAACAGGAGGAAGACCAGGCTATGAATATAGTTTTGACAGCCCTAACAATTTTAGTTCAGACAACGTACTGCGAATTAGAAAGTCAAAAGAGTACACCTTTTATGTAAGAGATGAAAAGGGTTGTGTAGAAGAGAAAACAGCCTTTTTAGAGTTTTTAGATATAGAAATTCCCGATTTCTTTACACCTGAAGGTGATGGAATTAATGATGAATGGTATCCATACAATATCGAAATCTACCCAAATATTAGCGTGAAAATTTTTGATCGATACCAAAGATTGATTAAAAGTTACAAGGGAAATCAATATAGCTGGGATGGAAACTATGAAAATAAGCCTTTACCAAGTGGCGATTACTGGTACGTCATTAAACTAAATGAATCATCAGATAACAGAGAATACAAAGGTCATTTTACACTAATCAGATAAGAATATAACAATGAAAAAGTTATTTGTAATAATATTTGTGTTAACTGCAGCCAAAATGATTGGTCAGGAGTTTAAAATGGCACCTTATACACAATATTTGGTAGAGAATCCTTTTACAATTTCTCCTGCCTATGCTGGAATTGATGATGATATTCACCGCCTTCGTGTTGCAGGTGTATTTCAATGGGTAGGTTTAGACGATGCGCCTAGTACACAAACCATAAGTTATGATACGAGAGTTTGGGAAAGATCTGGTGTCGGTGGTATACTTTATAACGATAGAAATGGAAATACGTCGCAAATAGGTGGTCAATTGAGTTTTGCGCACCACCTGACAATCAATGATGAAAATGATCAATATATATCATTTGGATTGAGTTATAAATTTGTTCAATTTAGGATTGATGTATCAAATTTCGAAAATGCGGACAGCGATCCTAATGTGGGTGCTAATATCTCAACAATTAATTCAAATTTTGAGGCGGCTTTCTTATATAGATTAGAGAAATTCTTTTTTAGTTTCAATGCTTCAAATATTTTAAATAAAAATGTGAAAGTTTTTGACGAATCTGAGCCGAAAAAATTGCGCAATTATTATATTTATACAGGCTATACCTTTGATTTAGAGGATGGTGAATATGAATTGGAGCCCTCTATGTATTTTAAATATTTTGAAAGTGATGGCAGATCAGCAACTGATCTTAATTTTAAAGCAAGGAAATATACAGATGATGGTTATTTATGGGCAGGAGTAGGAGGTAGATTTTTTACCGATCAAAGTTTTGAGCCCGCTTATATTTCACCAATGCTGGGATTAAAGAAGCAAAAATTTTATATAGGTTACGGCTTTCAATACAATATTAATCAATCTGTTGAGTTAAATAATGCAGGGACACATTTATTAACGTTAGGTATAGATTTCGATCATTCTAATAACACCAGATGGTAAAACAATAAAAAAGGGGAATTATGAGAAATATT
>CAZWAN010000103.1:0-3456 GCA_964631875.1 uncultured Flavobacteriaceae bacterium | reverse complement strand
TTTGGTAGTAATTTTAAGTATGTCAACTTATGGTCAAGAGACAGCGTATCAAAACAAAGTTGAATTGCAAAAAGTGCCTTCTGAAATCACGAGAGAAGTGAATCAATTTAAAGGTTATAAGGTAACAAAAGCAGCTTATAAATTGGAAAATAATAAGAGAGTGTATCGATTAGAAATTGAAAAAGGAAAATCAAAGCACACGCTATTGGTTGACGAAAAAGGTAAAATTATTGGTAGAGAAGAAAGTTAGATTTTCAATTTTTTTCTTCTTTCTAAAAGTTTAAAATTTTCCCCTAAATAAACCTTTCTAACCATTTCATCATCAGCTAGTTCTTGCGGCGTACCTTCTTTGAGTATACCCCCTTCAAACATCAAATATGTTTTGTCCGTAATGGCCAAAGTAGCCTGAACATCATGATCCGTAATGAGGATTCCGATGTTTCGATCTTTTAAATGAGCGACAATATTTTGAATGTCTTCCACAGCAATTGGATCGACACCGGCAAAGGGCTCATCTAACAAAATAAAATTTGGATCAGATGCGAGAGCTCTCGCTATTTCTGTCCTGCGCCTTTCTCCACCCGAGAGCAGATCTCCCCTGTTTTTTCTCACATGATTTAAACCGAATTCTTTAATCAAAGCCTCCAGTTTTTCTTTTTGATCATTCTTGCTCTTACCACTAAACTGGAGAATAGACATGATGTTATCTTCCACAGACAATTTCCTGAACACCGAAGCTTCCTGGGCTAAATAGCCGACCCCTTTTTGTGCTCTTTTGTACATAGAATACTCAGTGATGTCCTCGTCGTTAATAAAGATCTTCCCCTCGTTAGGTTGTATCATTCCTACAATCATATAAAAAGAAGTCGTTTTTCCTGCCCCGTTTGGTCCTAATAGACCTATAATTTCACCTTGTTCTACTTGCAGAGAAATTCCCTTAACAACCTTCCGGCTGCCGTACATTTTCATAATATTTTCGGCACGTAAAATCATTCTTTTTTGTATTTATCATTAAGGCCTTTTCCGGCAACAATATAGGCAAGAACTTTTGATAATCTTCTTTTTTGAGTTTCTTCCTTTTTAGCACTACAAATATAATCAGTAAAATCTCTTTTATCTGTTAAGTTGAATTTATTGAATTTTTCCATTAGTTCATTATTTGACTCAAACTCGTTTTTCAACAATTCAGGGACGATCAGTTCTCTTGATCTGTTAGGTGTAATCAAATTTTGATTTTTTGTGTTTTCCATTGCACCTAAAATAAAATTCCTTACAACGGTTTCGTCAATTTCATCAAATGGACCGTATTTAAGCTGGCGCATTGCTTTCGTTTTCTCTTGACCTGTAATCAGCAGATTCGAAGGATCTGACAGAAGTGATCCCTGGTAGAACCAAATTCCGAAATAATTTTTAAATGATACGATGCTGGCTACATTTTTACCTAAATAAGTATAGGTTGGTATGCCCCATTTTAAAGTTTCCGTCAGACCCAAATCAATAAAGATAGACCTTAATTGAAGCAATTTATACGTGAAATTTGCTTTACTGAAATATGATTCAATATTTGCAGCTTTGTCACTCATTATTCGATTATAGTTTCTTCAATTCCGCTTTTTTCTCTTTCCTGACAATAAATTTTGAAATTTTTATGCTGAGTTCATAAAGAATTACCATGGGGATCGTCACTATAATTTGACTGATCACATCTGGTGGAGTAATTAATGCGGCCAAAATGAGCACTAAAACTATGGCGTATTTCCTATATTTCTTTAAAAACTCAGGAGTAACTAATCCTAATTTTGTTAAAAAGAAGATGATTACAGGCAACTCAAATAACAATCCGGCAGATAAACATGATGCTTTGAGTAAGCCTATATAACTGGCTAGATCGATATTATTTTTAACTTCTTCAGCTACTCTATAAGAACCCAAAAAATTAACTGAAAGAGGCGTGATGACATAATATCCAAACAGAACACCAAGGAAAAACAGAAGAGAAGAGACAAAAATGAATAATCTTGCATTTTTCTTTTCACTGTCATATAATCCAGGTTTGATAAATTTCCAGAACTCAAATAAAATAAAGGGAAACGCCAAAATAAATCCAACTGCAATAGCTGTCCAAACATGTGCTGAAAACTGCCCGGCCATGGTTCTGCTTTGCACCACAAATGGTATTTCATCGATGCACATACCTTCCGTACCTAATTTTTTCGAAATATTACATAGAAACTGATAAGTGGCAAAAGAGGGATCTTTGGGTTTAAGTATAATCCTCTCAAAAATAAAGTCTTTAAATGCGAAAGCAAATGAGCTAAAAACCAATATGGAAAGAGAAGATCGAATCAATGTCCAACGTAAAACCTCTAAATGGTCCAGAAAGGACATTTCATTTTTAGAATCACTCATAAATAAGGTGTTTTACAATTTAAATCAGGCCTTCTTTTAATAAATCTTGAAAATGGATAATTCCTTGATAAATTCCCTGATCTAATACTAAAATCGAAGAAATATCGTGTTTTTTCATCACTTTTACCGCATCTACTGCCATTTCATCAGGCCCGATGATTTTTGGATTTTTACTCATAATATCTTTCGCATGTAAATGGCTAATTTCATCATTCTTTTCAAGCATTCTTCTTAAATCCCCATCGGTTATAATTCCAATTACTTTATTATCTTCCGACACCACTGTCATACCTAGCCTTTTGTCGGAAATTTCATAAATTACATCTTTAATGGATGAGTCCGGGCTTACGTTGGGTTTGGCATTTTTTACCATTAGATCTTTTACTCTGAGATAGAGTTGTTTTCCTAATACTCCGCCGGGATGATATTTGGCAAAATCTTTACTCGAAAAATCCCTTTGTTCGAGTAAGGCAATCGCTAATGCATCTCCCATTACCAATTGCGCTGTAGTACTTGTTGTTGGAGCTAAATTGTTAGGGCATGCTTCCTTTTCAACAAAAGTATTCAAGACGATATCTGCATTTTGGCCAATATATGAATCGGGATTTCCAGTAATAGCAATAATTTTGTTTGAAGATTTCCTGATTAAAGGGATTAACACTTTTACTTCCGGAGTATTTCCGCTTTTAGAAATAAAAACTACCACATCGTTCTCCTGAATATTACCCAAATCGCCATGTATAGCATCAGCGGCATGCATAAATATTGACGGAGTGCCAGTCGAATTAAGCGTTGCAACTATTTTGTTTCCAATAATAGCGCTTTTCCCAATACCGGTAATAATAACTCTTCCTTTTGATTCAAGAATTGTTTTAACGGCTTCAAAAAACTCCTGATCGATGAGTTCTTTTAGTTCAAGGATTGCATCGGCCTCAATTTGAAAAGTGTTTTGGGCAGATTTTATGATATTTTTATCGTTTTTCAAACTTTTTTGGAATATGTTATCAAAAAAAATACTGTATCTTTAATTACATAAAAATGAAATTT
>CAZWAN010000102.1:0-7742 GCA_964631875.1 uncultured Flavobacteriaceae bacterium | reverse complement strand
GAATCTCACTGCTTTTTTTCACTTTATAATATTTGATTAGGTTTAATTTTATTTAATGTTAATATGAAATTTTCTGGTTTTCATTCTTGACTTGGTCTTTCAAACCACTTCAATTTTAATTTTCGCCCAACATTTTTGTTCGCAAATTTGGCTCTATGCTCCATACACCAAATATAAAATTTGGTTTAATGGATCTTTTTATAGCCCTGAAAAACTGCATCAAAAATTTGTTGAATCTTTAAAATGAAAATTATGGGCAGTGTTAGTGAAATCCAAATCAGCTACAAGAATCAAATTGACCTTTTCAATCTTTACAAAATCAAATCCTCATCCGATGCAGCTAAACTTCTTTTCGATCATTGGAATAAAGATACCATCGAACTCAATGAGTGCTTCAAGGTTCTTCTTTTAAACAACTCCAACATCGTAAAAGGTATTTATGAAGTTTCCTCCGGCGGAATTACCGGAACCGTGGTAGATGTTCGAATGCTTTTTGCCGTTGCTCTTAAAACCTTATCTACTTCAATCATAATTGCACACAATCATCCTTCCGGCAATTTAAATCCAAGTGAGGCTGATAAATCCTTAACCAAAAAAATCCAAAAGGGTTCCCAATTTTTAGACATCAAATTGCTCGATCATTTAATCATCGTTCCGTCCGGTTCTTACTTTAGTTTTTGTGATGAAGGAATTTTTTAAATTCCTTCCTTCAACCCTTTTCTATTCTGATCAAAAGTGCTATTTTTGGAGTATCATTATACACCGATCTTGGTGTGCGTATAACGATCTATTCCAATCTCACTTCGAAATAAGGTTATACGATTTCTCAGTACGTTTTTTGAAAAAATGCAAATAGTTTTCTATTTGTTAAAAGTCTTTGTCACGCTTGCGTGACAAAAATGGAAAAGCAAGAGGATAACACGCTGGCGCGGTGTTAGTGTTAAACTCCATTTTTATTAACCTCATTTTCAATAAAATATGCTTGTTGATTTCGTAACCACTTTTTTGTTTCACCTAAAATATGATACAAATGGTTCCTAAAACCCCAAAACACAGGTGAAATTTGTATCAGTTTAAAAGATTATGAAATCATTTACCTGTATTCAAATTGAAAAAAAGACTGCAATTCGTTTCAGATCATTTTCAAAGAAAATTGCCAAAACACATACAGAAGCTCTTGAGCTTATGTTGTTGTTTTTTCAGACGAATAGGATCTCACCTCATGATTCGATTGCTCCTTCCCTATCCTTAGAAAACTTGATCAAAAAAAGAATTAACGGACTTATTGCCATCCTGAAAAATATTGAAAGAAAACAAACACTGCCTACCCATACCATGATGCAACTATTGTTTGAAGGGAGTTCCAAACCAAAAAAACAAGTTCTAACGGAGCGAAAATATGGTGATTCGGAAAGTGAAAATTCTATAGAAAATATTCTTACTTACTATACCAAAAAAAATGATCTTGTTTCCAGAGAGAACCAATCGTTAAAAAGATCCATTCAAAATATCGTTTCCAATGCTTCATTGATCAAACCGTCATTTGGGAAGGGGTTTTTCAGACTGAATATTTCTGAGCAAGAATTTGAAAAAATTAAAAGTCTATTGTAGTATGTACATCACCATCTCACCTCAAAGCTTGGGTGGAAATTTTTCTTCCGGTGTTTCTGATTTTGTGGCTTATCTGGAAAAAGAGAATGAATCAAAATCTATCGAAGAATTTTCATTCTTCTTTGATCAAAACGAGGATCGAATCTCTGCAGAGCAAGTGATCTTCGAAATTGACCATAATACAGCCAAACTTAAAAACACGGAACCCAAATTCTATTCCATCACAGTTAATCCAAGCAAAGTAGAATTGGCTCAACTTTCTAACAAAGAGACTGAACTCAAGTATTATACCCGAGAAATCATGAAAGATTATGCGGCTTCTTTTAATCGGGAAATCAATGGAAGGGCTGTAACTGTTGATGATATTAAATATTTTGCGAAAATTGAACACGCACGCATTTATAAAGGAACGGATAAAGCGATAAGAGAAAATGCTCCTTTTCATAAAAAAATTATGGCCTTAAAAAATGAATTGAACAAGGGTTCCGGGATACTCGATCACAACAAAATAAACTCCATTAAAAAACAAATTGATTCACTAGAAAAAAATGCGCCTCATCAATTACATGGACAACGAATTGTTTCCGGAATGCCCAAACCCGGGCCTCAAAGTCATGTACATATAATTGTTAGCAGAAAAGATCTAAGCAATACCTATAGTTTATCTCCCGGTAGTAAATATAAGGCTTCTCAAACCATACTTTATGGTAAGCAAGTCAAACGAGGCTTTCACAGAGATTTGTTTTTTGAAAAGAGTGAAAAGACTTTTGACCGCTTATTCGGATTCCAAAGAAACTTTGTGGAGAGTTACCAGGCGAGAAAAGCATTGGTCAAGGATCCTAAACGGTACTTCTCCATGCTCATGAATTTACCAACCCATGAAAAGGCCGTGGCTTTTAAAATTTGGAACGAGGCCAGAATTGGAAGTTCAATTCTACAGATTCCAACAAATCAGGTTCAATTGGCCATTAAAACACTCAACCGTTTAAAAAAGGGAATTGGTACAGCCATAAACTCCGGTTCCATCGGAATATAATTCTAAATGTGATGATTGTTCTTACCCACCTTATTGTATGTACAACTCTTTCAATTCTTTTTTGGAGGGTTTACAAATTATTTTGGTTTGGTTTCTATTTAAACTTCATTTTATTGGTTTGGGGACTACTTTTGTTATGGGTATTCCCTTGGCCGGGTTTCAGATTTAAGCAAACTCTTTTAGGGGTGTTTGTCCCTTTGGTATTTCTCAACTTTTGTCTCTTGCTTTTGGCAGATCGATTAAAACCCACTAGCTCGAAAATTAAATTCAAAGTTAAATTTCTAATAAAAAATGGTTCGTTGTCTTTAGAAAATATTCGCAGAGGAGTTTCTATTATTGGTTCTGCAGGTTCTGGTAAAACCGAAAGTATTATCTTGAATCTTCTTCAGCATTTAAGCAAACATCAATTCTATGGAATTATTCACGATTACAAGGATTTTGAACTTACAGAAATTGCCTTTCCCCTATTCCAAAAAGCTAAGATTCCTTTTTACACTGTTTCCTTTGATCCTATTCACCACCGGGTAAATCCCATCGCTCCTAAATATTTACCAAACGAAGAAAGTGTGAATGAAATATCCAAGGTGCTTATTGAAAACCTCTTAGAAATCAAAGATTCCAATGCTGTGGGAAATTCAAAATTCTTTAATGATGCAGTTGAAGGTCTAGTGGGTGGCTTAATTTGGAAATTAAAAAATGATTATCCTGAATTTTGCACGTTACCTCATTTGATTGCCTTATACAATTTTTTAGGAACTGATGATCTAATGGCATTTCTCTGTTCTAATCAAACAGCTAAAGGCATGGCAAGTGCTTTTATCAATGGCATTGATTCTGAACGTCAAACCGCGGCTGTTAAGAGCACGCTTTCCAACGCCCTAAAAAAAATAAGTACACAAAGAATTTTTATGACCTTATCCGCCGATGAGATTCCTTTAGACATCAACAACCCTGAAAAACCGGGTGTGATTGCACTGGTTAACAATCCTAAATTTGAAAGTGCCTACGCTCCTATTATTGCTACGCTAATGCATGCCGTTGTTAAACAAATGAGCATTCGACAACGAGAGCCTTCTTTTATTTTGATGGAGGAGGCTCCTACCTTAAGACTTTTAAATATGCATCGAATTCCGGCAACTTTAAGAAGCTTTGATATCTCTACCATATATGTGATGCAAGACAAGATCCAAAATGATCTGCTCTACGGGGACAAAGCTAGTAAAGCCATTTTAAGTAATTTGTCCTATCAATTTTTTGGTAAAGTCAACGATCCGGATACGGCTAAATACTATGAGCAGTTTTTTGAGATTGTAAAGAAAAAAACCATCAGTATAAATAAGGGTTTTAACCTCAATTTTGATACCCGTGTTACGCATGGCGAAAAGGAGGTGTCTAAAATCCGTGCTGATGTCTTTTTTAGATTAAAACCCGGAGAGTTTGTTTCTTTTATGGATGGAAAGGATAGAAAAATTCAATTCAAACTCCAAAAGATTGCCAAATTTAGACCTAGACCCTCTGAGGTATATTCAGAAAAGGATTTGAAAGATAATTTTCAAAAGATTCAATGGGAGGTTCAAAGTATGTTTAAAAAGTCCTTGTGAATTTCAATTAGATAACTTTATTATGGTGCTAATATATTTAGATATGGCAAATGATCAAATCTCAATTATTGAGCGATCAAATAACAATTGGATTCGAATACAATTGAATTAGTTTCAAACCTAAATAGAAGTTCACAGAAGTATTTTATAGAAAATTAATCTATAATAGAGAATTATTTAAAGTACATAATGGAATGCACGAAATGTCTTAAAATAGCGCCCCGATTTTGCCTATTCCTATAAAAAAATGAGTTGCAAGACATTATATCAACCGAGATCACGAGGAAATCTCGGACTTTAACAAAGTCATCCGGCTCGATTCAGGTTTTATAGTTGTCTATTGCTAAAGTGGGTTAGCAAGGTTTTTTTATTAGAAACTGGTAAGTTGATATCCAAATTGGGAAAAGCTTGCGAAATAGCCTCCTTGGCTTGCTTGTTACCCGATACTTTTTTTAAAAATACTTCATCATTATTAATAACCAAAACGGTACACTTTCTTATTAGAGTACTTTCTGTTAGGTTAATAGAGATGTAGCGAAGGTGTCATATAAAACAACTACACTACCCTTTCTTTTTACCCCAGTTACAAAAAATTGATCGCATGGTGTATTAAACGATTCGATTCCATAAAAAAAATTTCATAATGATGAAGAGGAGTAAATAAACTGATTTTTTTGAATCTCAATTACGGTTTTTCACATAAAAGATTTACGCTTAAACACCTGCCTTTTTAAACAAATAAACAATCATATTTACAATATTTCAATTTATATATCTGATAATAAGCAGTTATATAAATTTTTTAAAAAAAATTTAGTTGAAATGAATTTTTAAATAACATTCCAAACACCTACAATTAAAGTAAAAACTGTTCTAGAAAATTAATTGAGTTAAGATGAAATACAACCACCACATTTTAGGAACTACCTCCTTTAACCAAAAAAAATTGAAGCCATCAAGTTTGTTAGGAAAGTTCACTTTTTATTTCCTTTTATTTTTGAGTCTTGGATTCGTTTCGGAAATGAAAGCACAAGACCCGGGAACAGAAATACCTTTAAATCTTCCTGAAATAATTCCCCCATCTCCCGAAGTTGCTTCAATCATGAAATATGGAAACCTACCCGTTGATTTGTCGACAGGTCAGATTAGACATGATATACCAATTAAAACCATATCAGTTGATGGATATTCTTTGCCAATAAGTCTATCCTATAGTTATTCAGGTTTTAAGGTTGAAGAGATTCCTGGAAGAATGGGAGTTGGCTGGACTTTGAATGCTGGAGGCCTTATCGGTATACAATTGCGCGGACGGGAAGATTTTAGTACATACGGATATAATGGGCAATATAAATTTGGAAAGAATAAAGTTATTCCATTTATAAAAAACACTTTAACAGGAAGCGATCGTGAGGCTTTTGTTTCTGCCATAGCAAAGAACATGTGGGATGGTGAGCCTGACAAGTTTACCTTTAAAATGGGAATTGAATCTTGTTCTTTTTTCTTTAATGAAGACGAAGAGCCAGTGATTTTGCCCTACAAGAACTATAAAATTGAACTGCTTGATAAAGGAACCTTAAAAATCAAAATCACAAATGATAGTGGTGTTGAGTTCTATTTTAATGATGCCGTAGAGAGTACTACGCATGACGCTTCAGAAGGGAATAGTGTTATTCATTATTTGTCTGCCAGATACATTTCAAAAATAAAGTTGCCAAGTTCAAGGGAGATCAATTTTGAATATGAAAACTACAATTATGAAATTGAATCCATTTCTCAATTGGATAGGAGGACAACATCAACCTCTCTGAGTACCAATATTCAAAGTTGTACGGATTTTAATATCTATAATACTACCTCCTATAATCTTACCTATATTGGTGGATCTTTGATAAAAAGAATTATTTATCCGGACGGCGAAATAATATTTGACAGGGAGTCCACTTCATTAAACAGCAACAAATCGGTAAAGGAAATAAGAATTCTTAATTCAAATCAACAGTTAATAGAAAAGTTCAATTTTGAATATTCTAATGCGGAAAGTACTGGAAAGTATTTTTTATTGAATAAGGTAACCAAAACAGGTAAGCCAGGTTCATCCAAATTAAGTGTATATGAATTTGAATACCATACCGGGATACCAACTTATACTCAAGATTTGTTATATAATCAGGATATTTGGGGTTATTATAATTCAAATACCACGGGCAAGTTACTTCCTTTAAGCAACTATTCAAATAGGCATCCGGATTTTACCAAAACCTTATCGGGTGCTCTTAAAAAAATAAGCTATCCAACAGGTGGATATTCCGAAATTGTTTACGAGTCCAATATGGCAAACTACGAAAATCGAGAATTTTATAATACATTACCTATTGTGTCCGGTAAAATTAATGTAGGTGGGATTAGAGTAAAATCCACTAAAGACTACACTGCTCAAAATAGTCAAGCCTATGTTGAAACAACTTATAATTATACTAAATCTGATGGAACAAGTAGTGCAGTAATCTCGAGTACACCAAAGCTTATTCGCAACTTTCAGATGTGGTTGAGAGCATCTTCGGGGGGATCTCAAGGAATGATTTTTGCAACACAAACTTGTAATATGACTGATGTAGTTGGAAGTAGCACCACTCCATTAAGTGTATTATCAGGTCTTCCAGTGATGTATAATAGAGTAGAAAAAATACAATCTGGAAATGGTAAGGAAATTTATGAGTTTAATATTGTAGGATCGATTGGTGGGGTGGGATTTCCTTATGCTCCTATCGAAGATTTTAGTTATGCCAATGGTAAGGAAACTAAAAGTGAGATCAGAGATCAAGGTCTTAGTTTGATTTCAGAATTTACAAATTCATATAATACCGTTCACTATTACGACCCAAATTATATTTCAGACCTCACTAAAACTAAGGGAAGAATATTCGCTATAAAAGCAGGACTTTCAAAGGCAAACAACACTGTTTTTGATGAGAATGACTATTTTTTTGAAACATATTATGAAAGATCAAAAGATTTTGTTTTAAATCAAAGGATTGAAAAAAGTTTTAATGGAGCTAATGCATTAATAAGTTCACAAATCTACACCTATGATAATTCGACCGGATATTTGAGAAACTTAGAAAAAATTGATTTTAATAACAAAAAAGAAAAAATCGATTTTTTTTATGCTTTTGACGTAATTGGTATAGGGAGTTTACCTGGCGGAAACATTACGACTCAAAACTTATCAGCGTATCAAATTTTAAATAGTCAAAATCAAATATCCCAGCCAATTCAAATTGATAAATTTGGCAACTCAGATAACTTGCTCTCAAGACAACGTATCATTTTTAAAGATTGGAAGCCAAATTTTGATGATTCTAAGAGGATTGTTAAACCCGAAGTTATTAATTATTTAAAAGGAGATAATGGATTTGAAGATCGATTAAAGTATCACAGTTATGACAGTTTCGGTAACCCATTAGAAGTTTCTCAGAATTTAGGAAGTCATACCT
>CAZWAN010000101.1:0-7827 GCA_964631875.1 uncultured Flavobacteriaceae bacterium | reverse complement strand
ATGAAGATTTTATTTCATCCAACGATTTCATATGGCTAAGTTAATCAAAAATCTTACCAATAGTCAATTTCTTCAAATTGGCCCTAACGGCCTCGCATAACAAAAGGCCTGGTTTTAAAGATATATTTTTATCTGTTAGTTCCTATTTCTCTGCTCACCGCTCACTTCTCACCGTCATTGCGAGGAAGTGAAAGGACGAAGCAATCACCGCTTGCGCAGCAAGCACATTAGCCAGGCTGGGAATTATGCGTTTTTGCCATTAGTTTTTTTCTTCTGCTAAACATTTTTCAATTGCCAATTTAGCATTCTCAAATTCTGGAATATACCTTTCCTTGAAACTCATTTTTGGTTTCCGTTTGTCAACTTCTATTTTAAAATCCTCAAATTCTGGTAAATCAAATTCGTTAAATGGTTTGCCATTAAATTTTGGCATATTTTCTACATATTCTATAGCTCTAAAACAATTATCTGGAAATCTGATGATAGCATAAGATGTTACTTGATTTCCAACGTGTCTCATTGCAGTTAAAAAAAGTATTGCTTTTTCTGTGTCGTTGTCAAGGTTTAGGTTCTCAAGGTCAATGTTAGTGTCAGATAAATTCATTGGTTTTTGTTTGTTCAAAATGTCAATGAAAATAGAGCTATAATAAAATGCCAAAAGTTCATTTCTATCGGGTAAGTTTTTTAATGAACTCTTCACGACTTTTTTTGTCGATTCCTTTTTTAGTCCAACGTGAGGTCCATTAAATGAATTCCATTTTAGTTTAGTGTTCAAGTAATGGGCAACAAGTGTGTTATCAGTAGGCTTTTTTAAGAAGTCGTTTGAAGTGATATTATTTTCTCGTTTACTCAATTCCGCAAAAAATGCTTTTATTTGATTTAGGTCAGTAGATTCAAATTTTGCGTTTGATGATGTTCCATTATTCTCCCAAATTGAAATTATGTATTCAGGAATGATTTCATTGTATTCAACACTTTCTTTTTGTCCGAAAACTGAATTTATTGAAAGAAATAATATTGCAAGAATTGAAATTTTCATGGTTTGGTTTAAATTAACGGCAACGGCCTCGCACCTGCCTGCCGGCAGGCAGGTAACCCAAGGCCTGGGTATAAAGGTTTATTTTTATCGGTTAGTCACTATTTTCCCTCTCACGTCTCACTTCTCACCGCTTGCGCAGCAAGCACATCAGCTAGGCTGTGGATCATGCGTTGTTGGCAACGGGCTTTTATTCTTTACAATGATTTTCCAATGCTTCCAAAACCATCCAATTAGCATCTCCAAGGGAAACAGCTTTTTTCAAGTCTGCACAAATTTTAGTCAGTTCGGATTCTGGTATTTCAGTTTCTTTTGAAGCAATTATTTGAATGTCTTTCGATTTTGATAACGTTCTTCCATTCCCAAATTGGTGCTTTCTTAAAATTGCAAATGCTCGATTTGAATAAGCATTTGTGAAATAAGGCTCAATCTCGAGAGTTTTATTAAAGTCTTTTATTGCTTCATCAAATTGGAAGTCATTTAATTTCATGGTCGCCCTAGCAAAATATCCATCAGCCCAATTTGGATCTAATTCCAATGCTTTATCTAATTTCTTTATTGCTTCTTTGTTGTTTAATTGTTTGTATAAATTTTGAGATTCGTTGTATAACTTGAAAAGTTTGTCATTTACTTTATCCTTTTGATATACTCCATTTTTGTAAACGTTTTTTCCTTTTATTTCTCCTGTCGAATAGTAAGAAATTGATTCTCCGTCCATTTTTCCGTTAACAAAGTTTGTCCGTTGTTTTAATTGTCCGTTAGGATGATACATTTCCCAAGTTCCGATTTCTTTTCCATGTTTGAAGTCACCTTTTTGCATTAAAGTTCCATCCTCATAATATCTTCTTTCAGTGCCGTGTGAAATGCCATTTACGTATTCGATTTCATCGGATAGTGCTCCATTGAAATAATACATTTGCCTTTTGCCTTTTAACCTACCATTGAATAAAATACCTTCCCCTTGTTTTTTCCCATTTAGGTAATAGTCAATAAATGGTCCAGAATAAGGTTGGCTATTATTTTTTAAGTACCAAGTTCCATTTTTTTTGGTCATTAGTTTTGTAGTAGGAATTGCTTTTATGCTGTCAGGTCTGTTAGCGTATTCTTTTGTGAAAACATAGATTATTCCATCGAAGTCCTTGTATCCAGCTTTTTCAATGGCTTCTTTGTTCTTAAGGACATCAACTCTATCAATTTCCTTTTCTGTCAATGTACCAAACCCTTCTTTCGGTTCTTCAATTACTGGAATTGAATCAACAACATATAAAACGTTCTCGTTTTGATCCTGACCAAAGCAAAACATAGGTAATAAAGTCAGAAGTGAAATCAGTATTTTGTTTTTCATTAGAATTTTTTTCAGCTTGTTGTCAACGGCCTCGCACCTGCCTGCGGTAGGCAGGTAACAAAAGGCCTGGTTTTGGTGGCATATTTTTTCAGTTAGTTTCTTCGTTCTATTGATGCATTTTTACTCTGCATGGTGATTCAGCCAGGCTTTTTGGTATGCGTAGTTGTGCTTTCGTTATTATTTTTGGATTAATTCATTCATTATTTGTTTTTGTAATTCCTCATTTTCTTTTATACCATTCTGATATATTCTATTCATATACCTATAAAATAGTATTGCTTGAGTGAGTGCTTCCTGAAAGTAAAGGTTGTTCTGGACGTCCGTTAAGTTATGAGGTTCCCCAAAAAGCCGGCCATCTTTGTACGTTGTTTTAATATTCAAATGAATCTGGTTTTCATGAAATTCTCGAACGATCTCATAATCCCGTCTTAAATCCTCAGTAACATAATAATATTTGAAATCATATAGTTCGGAAATAGCGATCCTCAGCGAGTCATTTTTTATGATATCAACACCTCTTGTCTTCAAGTTTTCATAGGCAACAGTAATTGGTTCAAAATTGCCTCTACCTAATAAGCTACCATAATATAATTTTAATGAATCTGTTATTGGCGTATTATGTTGTAAATGCGTCAATACTTCCTTATTTGATTTTTCCTTTTCTAGATTAAACCTAATTTTTGAATTCAGATTGACGACATCCTTATTAAGATTTACTAAAATTTCTTTAAGAATATTAGTTTCAAGTTTGCTCTCTATCCTATCATTATTCCAATTATTGATCTGCAAAGCAATCAATATTCCAATGACAACAAGAACAATCTCACCAAGAGCATATTTGATATACTTCGTGGTTTTGCCTTCTGAAATCAGGTTTTGTCGGATTCTATGGAAGAATTTGATCATTGGTCACTGATGGGTTATAATGAAGCACAACGGCCTCGCATAGCATAAGGCCTGGTTTTGGTGGCGTGACACGAGCGAAGCGAACTGGCGCAAGCAATTGTCAGTTGGTTTCTCTGTTCAATTTATGCAATTTCATTCAGCTTTGTGGTTCAGCCGGGATTTTTTGGTATGCGTTGTTGTGCTTTCGTTATTTTTCGTTTTGCTCAATTTCTTCGATTAGTTTTTTTGTTTTATCAAGCAGTTCGTTTCGCATTTTATTTACAAAATTATAATTAATGATTTTGGTTGTTAAAACTCCATTTAAATTGGTTTTTAATTTATTTTCATCAACTTGTTCCCATATAGAGTTCATCTGCTTGCCCTTAATCCCAGAATATTGAATGTTAATAGGATAATTGCCCATATATTCATAACCCATTTCTGCTAATAACCTAAAGTTCAAATCTACAGCTTCAAGCATTTCAATCTGTTCTGCGTTATGTTTTTGTATTTTTTCACTCATTTGTGTGCTCAATAAATCTATGTTTCCAGTAGAAATTAATGCATTATATGTATTGAGATTTAAATTATTTGATGGGGAAAAGAATGGAAGGAATTCGTAACGTGCAATTTTTATGATTGTATCAAAAGTGGCATTTGATGACGACAGTCGTTCCGACAAAGAGGTGTGAATTTTTAATTCTAATTCAAACTGTGAAATTTGCTTTTCAAGCAAAACTACATCCGATTCTAAATCTTTTTTTATTGAATTTACATAGCTTTTTCTTAATTCTTCTTTTTTATTTTGCTCATTGAGATTATTAATCTGCAGTGCAATTAATATACCTATTACCACTAGAATTATTTCTCCAATAGCGTAAATCAGATATTTGCTGAATTTATTTTCAGAGAGCAATCTCTGACGGATTTTCCGGAAGAATTTAATCATTAGAGGTTAGTTTCTCTAAAGATATGATTTTAATTGAATTAGGTAGTTTGAATAATGAAGCACAACGGCCTCGCACCTGCCTGCGGTAGGCAGGTAACAAAAGGCACGGGTTTAAAGGTATATTGTTTTCAGTTGGTTCTTTTATGGTTTCCCACCTCGATCATTCAGTTTTGCGGTTCAGCCGTGTTTTGGGATATGCGTTGTTAGCATATGTTATTTTTTAAGTTCATAACCACATCGATTGCAGTACTTGGATTCGTAATTATTTTCAGTATTGCATTTATCACAAATAATTGTCAACGTTTTAGTCATTATTTTAGCTTCGGTATTACTTATATTTTCCTTCTTCTTCTTTTTCAATACATGTTTAATAAATAGAATAAGTCCGACAATTACAGCTATTATAATGGAGATGGAAATAATTATACCAATGAAGTAACCTATTGCATATCCCGATTTATAAACGATGTCATTTTCTTTACCAGCATCTTTTAGAATATCATTTTTGGCAGAAGTTCTGTCTATTTTATTGGCATTTAATGTAAATGAGTTGAAATATTCAGTCTTTTTTTCATTTAAAATACGCTCTTGTTCAGTCAGTGGCCAAAATTCAATACTAATCATGGTCTGATTCGTATATAATATCCTCTTGAACCTATGGGCAGGTAAATTTGAATCTGATATCACGGTATACTCCAATTCTAATGCAGGTATTTCTTGCACAACAATATCATTCATCTTCACCACAGTTCCATTTGCTGCATTCATTGTTCCCTTGACAACACCTCTGTAAAAATTGGGTATTTCCTGTTCTGTTATTAGAGAACTTTGTTGAGCATTCAATTTTCTGACGCCCACCATATAAAAAGCATACTCATCTTGATAAGTATATAAATTTTCTATTGGGTTTTCAGTTAATTCGGACCCGCCTGGGAAATTAATGCTTGCAAAGTCCGTTATTTCCGTTTTAATCCAATTTTGGGCAAAGCAAATATTCGTAATTAAAAAAATTAGTATTAAAAGTTTATTGGTCATTTTCATATTGGGTAACTGGTCTTTTTAATATTTGCCAACGGCCTCGCACCTGCCTGCGGTAGGCAGGTAATAAATGGCCTGGTTTTATAGGCGTGACTCGAGCGAAGCGAACTGGCGCAAGCAATTGTCAGCCGTAGTTATTGTTTGTTTAAAGTTAGTCATTCTCTATTTACTGATTCAGCCGTGCTGGGCCGTTATGCGTTGTTAGGCAACGTTTTTATTTTCAAATTTTTTTATGAATTCCAATTCAGATTTTTTCTGATTTCGCTCTTCTTCCAAATCAAAGTCATCTTGTAATCCTAGCCAGAATTTAGCCGAATTTCCAAAATACTTGCTCAACCGAAGTGCGGTGTCGGCCGTAATTCGTCTATTGCCTTTTATGATTTCTGAAATTCTGGTCTGGGGTATGTTCAAGTCCTTTGAAAGCCTATAGGCGGTTATGTCCAAGGGCTCCAAGAACTCAAAATATAATATTTCCCCAGGGTGTATGTTTGCCAACTTTTCCATAATGTTGAATTTTAATGATAGTCAATTATTTGAACCTCACTGGCGTTTCCATTGTCCCATTTAAAGATAATCCGCCATTGTTTGTTAATCCGAATACTATAAAAGTCCTTTAATTTTCCTGTGAGTTTTTCAAGCCGATTGGAAGGTGGAATTCTCAAGTCTCCGACATCTTGAGAGTTATTCAACATCCTTAACTTCCTTCGCCCTACATTTTGAATTTCAATCGGCATTTTTTTAACGCGAATTCCATTCCAAATCGATTCGGTTTCTTTAGATCCAAAGGAAACTATCATAGTAATGTATTACGTTACTAACGTCAAAAGTAAGTATAATGATTGAAATTTACAAATGTTGCCTAACGGCCTCGCATAACGCATCGGCACGGTTTTAACGGCGTGACACGAGCGAAGCGAACTGGCGCAAGCAATTGTCAGCCGTAGTTGTTGATTGTTTAAAGTTAGTCATTCTCTCTTTACTGATTCAGCCGTGCTGGGCTGTTATGCGTTGATATGTGTTGTTACTAGCCTTGCCAAACTTTAAAATCAGTTACTATTCCGTCTTTTATTGTAAAAGCCAGTGAACCAGTGTCAATTCCAAATCCAGTCATACCAAGGTAATACCTAATTTCGTGTTTAGACTCCGATGATGGTTCTCCCAACATGTTTTTCAAATCAGTCACATTTTTGCCAATCAGCTCGTGGTTTTCTGTCAAATCGTGGACCATGTTCCATCGTGTCTTTAAGGTTGCTTCCGTTTCTTGCCACTCAATCCATATTTGACTGTCAAAATCAGTCCGATTAAAATAGTCGGATATCGTTGGAGAAAAGAAGAAAAAGGTAACGGCAAGTATGTAAGTGATAATTACTGTCCCAAAAACAATCAATATTCTTTTAAGCCAAATCATTTAGTAATTACACATAGCGGTTTCGCATAACAAAAGGCCTGGTTTTGGTGGCGTATTTTGTCATCCGTGGTTTTGGTTTCTTTAAAGGTAATCATTCTCTGTTTTGTGATTCAGCCAGGCTTTTTGATATGCGTTGTTACCCATTGGCTTATCAGTTTATTTTAATTGAAAATGGATGTGGTCATCATGTCTTACCGCTTGACATCCATGAAACCTGACCTTTCCATTGGTCAATTTTAATCTCGATTTTAAATGTGGTTCAATAAATAATTTTCCGATCACTTCTTTTTTTAAGATCAGATTAGCCAGTTCTCGTGTTCCTTTCTCTGAAAAGTCAATATCGCTGTTAATCTCACCAAGGCTTAAATATTTTGGGAAATCATATTGCCAATAACCATTCTTTTTACAAATTCCAGTCTGATATTGTTCGTCAGCCTTTGGTCCCTCATAGACACCGTATCCACTCACTGAAGGTTTTTTGTTTGTCAATTGACCACCTTGGTCCTCGTATACTAGTGAAACGTCAATTTTCTTCCCATCATTGTGGCTCAAATGGGGCAACAGAGGAAACTTGTCAATAAAGGGGAAGCATGCATCCAAGTAAATCATTTTAATTCCTTTGTTCTTGTTCTCAAATTCTGTGGCGATTGACTGTAGGGTATTGTTCAATTCAGGGCGGACATAATTTCTGTTGGCCAGTTTGAAGAAAAAAGAATGGGCTTCTAAGAAGTCAGTTTCCTTGATTTTTTCTCGTCCGAATAATGGGGCTAAGAATGGAACAACTAAAAAAGTTGCCGTTAAGTAAAGTCCAATAAATAGACCAATCCGTTTGAGAAGTTTCTTGGATGTAGTTTTCTTAATCGCAAGAATTGAAATAAGGTAAATAATTCCGCCAATCTGAGTTAGAATTGTCAGAAAGATGAAAATGATAATGTGAAGTATAATTTTCAAAAGTCGGTAAAGCTTATGGGTAACGGCCTCGCATAACAAAAGGCCTGGTTTTAAAGGCGTGACACGAGCGAAGCGAACTGGCGCAAGCAATTGTCAGCCGTGGTTTTAGTTTCTTTAAAGGTAATCATTCTCTATTTTGTGATTCAGCCGGGCTTTTTGATATGCGTTGTTGGCATTTGTTATTTCAAGTAAATCAGATTCTCAGTTATCCATTA
>CAZWAN010000100.1:0-7981 GCA_964631875.1 uncultured Flavobacteriaceae bacterium | reverse complement strand
GCTATATTTCTGATTGATTGCATCTGATTTTTTTTGATGTGCAAAAGTAATTGATTTTAAATGATTTCCGCTCTGTAATAGACAGTTTTATTTGGATTAGATATAATCATTAACCTATTGAAAAACAATTATTTATAAAAAAGAACAAATGAAAGTTTAGTTTCTATTTTCTTCGGAGTGACAAAGAGATGACCTTTAAGCGACCAATTCTTGAAATTAAATGTAATGTTTCATGGATTTAAGCCAGTGGTGAATGTAAATCGATTACGGTAATTTCCGGCATAATTCCCACACGTCCGGGAAAACCGATATAACCAAATCCTCTATTCACATAAAGAAATTGTTTGTTTTTTTCATATAGACCTGCCCATTCAGGGTAAATATATTTTACAGGACTCCATTTAAATCCAGGAATTTCCACACCAAATTGCATCCCATGTGTATGCCCGGATAAAGTGAGATCAAAATGCATGAAATGATCAATCACCTTTTTATTCCAATGAGTTGGGTCATGAGACATAAGCACTTTAAAAGGAACGTCTTCTACACCTTTAATGGCCATATCCAAATCGCCATTCTGTGGAAATGGCGGTTTTCCCCAATTTTCTACCCCTACAATACTAATTCTTTCTTCACCTTGACTTAGAATAACTGCTTCATTATTCAACAGATTAAAATTCATTTCTCGGTGAAATCTTTTTAAAAGTTCATTGTTCTCATTTTTTTCTTTTTCGGTATTCCAGCTTTTATAATCTCCATAATCGTGATTTCCTAATACCGAATAGGTCCCAACCTTTGGCTTTAACCTTTTAAATTCCTCTAAAAATGGTTCGATTTCTCTGGCGTCGTAATTTACCAGATCTCCCGTAAATAAAACCACATCAGGATTTTGGCTATTTATAAGATCTATAGCTTCACGAATTGCACCAATATCATCAAAACTACCGGAATGAATATCTGAGATTTGAACGATTTTAAAACCGTCAAATGACTTTGGCAATTGATCAAAAGTCATATTCAGATTTCTTACTTTGAAATTATACTTCCCTTTTGAGATGCCATAGATCATTGATGTAAAAGGTATTGCCGCTGCTGTCAATCCAATTTGCCTCACAAATTTCCTTCTGCTGTGAAGCCTTATCTTTTTTGGAGATTGTCGAATCGATTTTATAGTTTGTCGAATAAATAAGATCGAAGTTCGAATGGTATCTTCAAGAAAAAAAAACAGAACAAGAATTATCTTAAAAACCAAAAAGGCAAAGAAAAATCCAATAAAAAAATTTTTAAAATATGTGGATTCGAGCGGGTGATAATTGAAATTCTGTACCAGAAAATAAAATCCAACATAGCCAAAGGCAATTCCGATAATATAAACAGCAATGATCAAATTTTTTCGAGGCAAATGTTTCATACCATGGCTTAAAGCATAAAAAACATAAGCATCAATAGCCAATAAAATGGTGGTCAATAATGGAATGTTGGGATCAATATTTCTAGTCGACATTAAATATTATAATTTTCTTCTTTTCTTTTCACGAGAGATTAGATCTAGTTCTCTACTGGTTTGCCCTGAAACAGATGTATTTTCCTCTGCTCTTCTAATTAAATAGGGCATCACATCTTTTACAGGACCGAAAGGCAAGTACTTTGCCACATTATATCCTTCCCGAGCCAGATTGTAACTAATATGGTCACTCATACCATAAAGCTGGCCAAACCAAAGTCTCTGATCATTTTTTTCAAGATTGGATTTATTGATCAAATCCATAAATAAATAGGAGCTTTCTTCATTATGTGTTCCACAAAAAATTGCCATTTTATCTATGTTTTCAAACATAAACCTTAAAACATCATCAAAATTTTTATCAGTTGCAGCTTTGTCTTTACAGATTGGACTAGGATAACCTTTTTCTTCGGCACGTTCTCTTTCTTTCTCCATATAAGCTCCTCTTACAAGTTTCATACCAATCTTAAAATTGTGTTTTTCGGCGCGCTCATTGAGACCCTTCAAATAAACCATTCTATCCCATCTGTATAATTGCAAAGTACTGTAAACAATGGCTTTTTCCTTGTTGTACTTCATCATTAGTTCCTCAGTCAAATCATCTACTGCATCTTGCATCCAACTTTCCTCCGCATCAATCAATAAAGGGACATCATAATCAAAAGCCAATTTTGCCACTTTTTCATAGCGCTGACGAACACGCTCCCATTCCAATTTTTCCTCATCAGTCAAACTCTTCTTTTCTGTTATTTTCTGATAAATTTTAAAACGACCAAAACCTGTTGGCTTAAACACAGCAAAAGGAATAGCATCTTTTTCTTTCACAAATTTTAATATGTGTAGAATCTTCTCCATGGCAAAATCGAATTGATTCTCTACTTCTTTGCCTTCTACAGAATAATCTAAGACAGAATGAACATTTTTAGTGTACATTTTATCAATAATAGGCATGCAATCTTCCTCATTTACTCCCCCGCAAAAATGATCAAAAACTGTTGAACGAATTAAACCCTCTACTGGTAAGTTAGATTTTAGAGCAAATTTGGTCACTGCACTCCCAATTCTTACTAAAGGTTCGCTTTTTATCATTTTAAATAAAAAATACGCCTTTTCTAAGTCAGAATCGGATTTTATCGCAAATGCGGTTTCTGTGTTATCGAATATATTATTCATGTGTTCATTTTTTTAACAAAGATAGATAGTCGCATTTATTTTTTAATAAAATTCTACGTTATTTGCATCGCAAAAAACAAAAAATATAATGTCAGTTTTACAATCTACCGATTACCCTATCTATTTTCAAAATCTTGGATATGAAGCCTTGAATAATCACTTCGAAAATAACCGTTTTTCAAAAATTATTTTACTGGTTGATGCCAATACAAAAAGAGATTGTTTACCTAGTTTTCTGAAAAAAATTGGCGATAAATTTTTATTTGAAATAATTGTTTTACCTCCGGGAGAAGAATTTAAAAACATTACCACATGTGTTGAAATTTGGGAAGAATTAAGCAGAATAAATGCCGACAGAAAGAGTTTAGTAATTAATTTGGGCGGTGGCGTCATAACGGATATGGGCGGATTTATTGCCTCTTGTTTTAAAAGAGGAATTCAATTTGTAAATATTCCTACAACTTTATTGAGTATGGTAGATGCTTCGGTTGGTGGAAAAACCGGGGTTGATCTTGGATCACTTAAAAACCAAATCGGTTTGTTTAATAACCCTGATATGGTGCTGATTGATTACGACTACTTGTTAACGGTACCTGAAAGAGAAATGAGATCAGGCCTTGCTGAAATTATAAAATACGGTTTCACTTTCGATAAAACCTTATGGGAAAAAATAAAGAAATTTGATAAAATTGATTTAAATGTTGTGAATGATTTGATTTACAAATCAATATTTATTAAAAATGAAGTGGTAAAAACTGATATGAAAGAAACTGGTTTGAGAAAAACGTTGAATTTCGGGCATACAATAGGTCATGCTATTGAATCATATTTTTTGAAAAGTACAGATAAACAAAACCTCACCCATGGCGAGGCTATTGCCATAGGAATGATCATAGAAGCATATTACTCTTATAAACTGACTGGATTTTCACTTAAATATTGCGATGAACTGAAAACATTTGTCAAACATTTTTACGGTAACATAGAAATGACTAAAGAGGATATCGAATCTATTATACCTCTAATGATTTATGATAAAAAAAATGTGGCCGGTCAGGTAAACTTCGTTTTATTAAAGGATATGGAAAGTTGTGTATGGGATATAAAAGTGAATGTAGATTTACTTTTAGAAGGTTTTGATTATTACAACGCTTAATTTACCCTTTCAAACCAATCCTTTACACAAATTTTACTACTTTTGCCCCGCATTTAAAAACAATAGTTAGCAAAGGCTTTACGATGGAAGAAAAAAAATTTGACCTCAATTCTGCAATAGGATTTGTTTTATTAGGAGCGATCATGTTGTGGTATTTATACTCAAACCAACCAACACCAGAAGAACTTCAAGAGAAAGAAGCTAAACAGGAACAAGTTGAAGAAATAACTAAATCAACTCCGGCCTCGAGTATTTCTGAACCTGTATTAAATAATTTTGGCACAGATTCTTTGGCTTTATCTAAGGCACAAAGTGTATTGGGTGTTTTTGGTTATGGTGCAACTTTGCCGAGTGCAAAGGTGGGTACGACAACACTTGAAAATGACCTCGTTAGAATTGAGGTGGCTAATCTGGGTGGGCAAATTACAGAGGTTGAACTTAAGAACTACAAAACATTTGACCAAAAACCATTATATATCATTAAAGACGGTAATGCCGATTTAAACCTTCAATTTAGCACTACCGATAATAGGAACTTAGAAACGAAAAATCTTTTCTTTGAACCCAGTTTAACCAAAAGTGGCGATAATCAAATACTTTCAATGAAATTGAAAGTGGCTGCAAATAAATTCTTAGAATATCGATATACATTAAAACCTAATGATTATATGCTGGACTTCAGTATACAATCATCGGGTATGGACGGAGCAATTGACGCTGGTAAATCTATCGATCTATATTGGAATACTAAAAGTTTTAGAACAGAGAAAAGTGTAAAATACGAAAATCAATACACAGATCTACGTTATTTATTCAACGATAACGAATTTGAATTTATGAGTCCTACCTCAGATTTCAATGAAGAAGAAGCCGAAAATGTGAACTGGATTTCATTTAAACAACAATTCTTTACCTCTATTTTGTTGGCGGATAAGCCATTTGAGAGAGCAAAATTAAGCTCCAAAAACCTGGTTAAAAATGAGGAGATTGATACTGTTTTTACAAAAGATTTTGCAGCGACCATTCCATTAAAAATGGATAATGGAGATTTCATTTATAATATGAATCTTTACTTTGGTCCGGTTGATTATAAAGTTTTAAGAAAATACGAAGGACAAGACCTTGACAGAATTGTAAGTCTAGGTTGGGGAATTTTTAGATGGATCAATAAATTCTTATTTCTTCCAATCTTTTATTTTTTAAGCTCGATATTCAAAAATTATGGAATTGTCATTATTTTAATGACCATTGTTGTGCGAATATTGATGTCGCCTTTGGTCTATAAGTCATATCTTTCAAGTGCCAAAATGAAGGTTTTGAAACCTGAAATGGAAGAGATAAATGACAAGTTCAAGGGGAAAGAAAATGCAATGAAAAGACAACAAGAAGTGATGGCTTTACAGAGAAAAGCAGGTGTGAGTCCTTTGGCTGGTTGTGTTCCCGCCTTACTTCAAATGCCCGTTTTTTTTGCCTTATTCAGGTTTTTCCCTTCTAATATAGATATCAGGCAAAAGGGATTTTTATGGGCTGATGATTTATCTGCATATGATGAGATAATTCAGCTTCCATTTAATATTCCTTTTTATGGAGATCATGTTAGTTTATTTCCAATCTTGGCTTCTGCGGCCATTTTTATTTATATGCAAATGACACAAAGCCAGCAAATGAACATGCAGCCTCCACAACAGGAGGGTATGCCAGACATGCAAAAAATGATGAAAATAATGCTTTGGATGTCGCCTATTATGATGCTTGTTTTCTTTAACAGCTATGCGAGTAGTTTAAGTTTGTATTATTTTATTTCAAACTTGTTGACTATAGGAATTATGTTGGTCATCAAGAACTTCATAATTGATGAAGATAAAATTCATGCACAAATTCAAGAAAACAAAAAGAAACCTGAGAAAAAGAAAAGTGCTTTTAGACAAAAGTTAGATGAAGCAATGAAGCAAGCACAAGCTCAGCAAGAATTACAGCGAAAAAATAAAAAATAAAAAAGCGGCCTTGAGCCGCTTTTTTATTAATACCCTATGGCTGTATCATCTCCCCTGGGATCGGCTCCGCCTTCTAACATTCCATTATCCATCACTAAAATTGCATCCACTTTTCCAATAATTTTTGCGTTACTGTGATCAATTCGATATCCTTTTTCTCTTAAACGTGCAAAACTCAAAGTATCAAACATACTTTCAAACTTAATTTCATCGGGTAACCATTGATGGTGAAATCTAGCTTTAGACACCGATTCTTGCATTCCCATATGAAATACCCCAACATTCAAAATATTCTGAACCACTGAAGTTATTATGGTCGATCCTCCAGGGGAGCCTAGCACCATTTTCAACTTTCCATTTTTTTCTACAATTGTTGGTGTCATTGAGCTGAGCATACGCTTTTCCGGTTCAATCGCATTGGCTTCCGCCCCTACAAGACCAAACATATTAGGCACACCCGGTTTTATGCTCAAATCATCCATTTCATTATTCAAAAAGAAACCTGCCTCTTCCACATAAACCTTAGATCCAAACCCTCCGTTCAAGGTTGTTGTGACAGAAACAGCATTCCCAAATGGATCAATAATCGAATAATGTGTTGTTTGATCACTTTCAACAACTTCAATCAATCCTTGAGCTACTGTAGATGATGGCGTAGCATAAGCCCAATTAAATGTGCTCATTCTATCATTAACATATTTAGTCGATATCAATTCTTCCTGAGGAATATTTACAAAATCAGGATCCCCTAAATAAAAAGCCCTATCCGCATAACTTCTTCTCTCTGCCTCCACCAATAACTGAATATATTCTTGAGAATTATGGGATAACTTTTCGAGTTGATAAGGTTCAATACTTTTAAGAATCTGTGCCAAACAAATTCCTCCACTTGATGGTGGAGCCATCGATGTAATCTCAAAATCACGAAATTTAAAAATGAGTGGATCGCGCATTCTAACCTCATAAGCCATTAAATCTTGATCTGTTAAAATTCCGCCCAAATCATGAACTTTGTCAATTACCATCTTAGCAGTTATTCCTTTATAAAATTCATCGGCACCATTATCTCTAATTCTTTCTAGGGTTCTTGCTAATTCCGGGTATTTAATGGTATCTCCTTGTTTCCAATCCTTATTCAAAAAAATATCCCCTTTATTGGCTTCTTTGAAAAAAGGGGCGTAAAATTCCAAGCTTTTTTCATCATCGGCAGTCACTACGACTCCTTTGTTAGCTAAATCAATGGCGGGCTGAATAAGTTCATGAAAAGGCATTGTGCAATGATTTTTATAAATTTCGAAAATCCCAGCAATGCTACCCGGAACCCCTACTGCCAAAGCGCCTAAAGTGCTTAACCCTTCAATTACGTCACCATTTTCATCTAAATACATATCTCTATGAGCTGCTAATGGCGCTTTTTCCCGAAAATCATATGTGCCTTTTTCTCCATTGGAAAGTCTGTACACAGTAAAACCACCGCCACCAATATTTCCGGCTACGGGATATGCGACAGCCAATGCTAAATGTGTGGCTACCATTGCATCAAAGGCGTTTCCTCCATTTTTCATTATTGATACACCAATTTCCGAAGCTTCTTTTCTTGCGCTGACAACCATGGCTTCACTTGCCAAAACACCTTTTGGAGCTTCTTCGTTTTTTACTTCAGATGCAGGTTTCCCGGTACATTGTACCAACGCTAAAACTAAGATTAGTGAAATAATCTTTCTCAATGTGTTCATATTATTTATAATGTTTTTAATTTTGCAACCGACGATTTAACCAAGTCCGGGAAAAATTTACTAAAATCCTCCTCAAATTCATCGTAATACAAATGAAGGTCTGTCATGGCCATATCCATTTTAGATTTATTTTGAGTTCTTCTGTCCATACCTTTTAAAACAGCTTCTATCCCTTCAATTTTAGCATAGCTTTCCAACCAGTTTTGGTCAATCAAGAAAGGAACCATTCCCTTTGTTTTTTCTGGCAATAAGTCAAAATTCCGTTCTAAATTCCTATAAAACTGTTGTGTGAAATCCCTGAGACTTCTTTTAGAATATTTCATCCAATTTTTAGCCAGAAAATGGTCAAAAAAAATATCAATTATTATTCCTTTATATAATCCGTATTTAGGATCTAATCTTTTTTTGCTCTTTCTTA
>CAZWAN010000099.1:0-8018 GCA_964631875.1 uncultured Flavobacteriaceae bacterium | reverse complement strand
CTTCGTCAGGGTTCATTTTTATATTTCAACTAATTCAGAAGGTATATATTTGCAATAAAAAAATTGATTCTTACCGATACACATACCCATCTTTATTCTGAACAATTTGATGATGACAGATCTGAAGTTGTTCAAAAGGCCATTGATGCCGGAATAAAGCGATTCTTTATTCCTGCCATTGATAAAAATTATTATCAGTCAATGTTTAGTTTGAAACAGGAATTCCCCGAGAATATTTTTTTAATGACCGGACTTCATCCCACTCATGTAAAAGAAGACTTTGAAGAAGAATTAGCTATAGTCAAAAAAAATATTGAAACCTCAACTTTCTATGCAATAGGAGAAATAGGAATTGATCTCTATTGGGATAAAACATTTTTTCCCCAACAACAACAAGCTTTTAAAAAGCAAATTCAGTGGGCAAAAGAATACGATCTGCCAATTGCCATTCATTGCAGAGATGCATTTGATCCTATCTTTGAAATTTTAGAGGAGGAAAAGGATGATAGTTTATGTGGTATCTTTCATTGTTTTACAGGAAACCAGGAACAGGCCGAAAGAGCAATTCGCTTGAATATGAAGTTAGGGATTGGTGGTGTTGTCACGTTTAAAAATGGTAAAATTGATCAATATTTGAAAGATATTCCGCTGGAGAACATTGTTTTAGAAACGGATTCTCCTTATTTGGCACCTGCGCCTTATAGAGGTAAAAGAAATGAAAGTATTTACTTGTTGAAAGTAGCTGAGAAATTATGCGAAATTTATGGTTTAAGCATCGAAGAATTGGCTCAAATAACAACTGAAAATTCTAAGCAAATTTTCAAAATTTAAATTCTCGTCATGGGGGAACTTCAAAAAGCATTTTTCGAGACTCCAATAGGAACGGCTAAAATTGTTGGTGATGGATCCTCAATTGTATCTTTGGTGGTTTTGGATGTTAAAATTGAAGAAACTAAACAGATCCCTGATTATTTGTTCGGTGCCATAAAGCAGATGAATGAATATTTTAAGGGCATAAGAAAAGTATTTGATTTCCCCATAGCCTTACTCGGAACAGAATTTCAATTAAGTGTATGGAATCAGCTCATTGAAATTCCTTACGGCAAAACGATATCCTATGCCGAGCAATCTAAAAAAATGGGTAATCCTAAAACAATTCGAGCTGTTGCCGCTGCAAATGCTAAAAATCCTCTTTGGATCGTTGTACCTTGCCACCGGGTAATAGGCAGCGATGGTTCATTAACGGGTTATGCCGGAGGGATTTGGAGGAAAAAATGGCTCTTGGAACATGAAAAGAGTGAAAAGCAACAGTCACTTTTTTAATTTCAACTATTTTTGACGTTGCCGAATCATTTTTTCATGAGAAATTATTTGCTTGTCGCTTTTATTTTGTGTTTGTCAAATTCCTTCGCACAGAATAAAAATAATCTGCTCATTACAAAATGGATCGAAGTTACTTCTCCTGTTATTCAAATAGATAGCCTAAGTATAATGGCCACCGATTTTGAAGTTAGAAATAATAAGGAAGAACCGATTCCCTCTTCAAATTATGAAATGAATTTTTCAACCGGGGTATTGACTCTTTTTATAAATGAATTCGAGCTACCTCCTCGTATTGAGGTTAGTTATAAGCGGTATCCGGATTTTCTTACTAAATCTTACTCCGGTCTAAATCCTTCCCTCATTCAAGAAAAGACAAATGATCTGACCGAATTGTACAGTGTTTCCTCAAAAACAAAAAAAACAACCACAGAATTGTTTGAGGGTTTACAAAGTTCAGGAAGTTTATCTCGTGCGATAACCATTGGAAATAATCAAGATGCTGTAGTAAACTCTAACTTTAATTTACAAGTTGAAGGTAAACTAAATGAAAAAGTATCCCTAAGAGCTTCAATTACTGACAATAATATTCCTCTTCAGGAAGGGGTTTATACCCAACGATTAAGGGATTTCGATAGAATATATTTAGAAATATTAGGAGATCATTGGAATGTTAAAGGGGGAGATCTCGATATATCTAAGTTGGATGCATACTTTATGAAATTCAATAAAAAAATAACCGGAATTAGTTTTGGTGGGGAAATTGAAGGAGAGAGAGACAGTCATTCTTTTTATGCTACTGCCGGATTAGTGAGAGGTAAGTTCTCTACTTTTCAGTTTAATGGTGTGGAAGGAAATCAAGGTCCATACAGAATAACTGGTCCAAATAGGGAGCAATCTTTCTTTATTTTATCGGGAAGTGAAACTTTATATTTAAATGGAGTTCCTTTAAAAAGAGGTGAAAATGAGCAATATATCATCAATTATACCACCGGTGAAATCACTTTTACCACCCTTTTTACTGTCAATGCAAATATGCGTTTTACCTTGGATTATCAATTAGCAGAGAATAATTACACAAGATTTATTACGAATGATGGTTACGCGTATACTTCTGATAAATTATCTGTAAACATTGACTATTACAACGAAACAGATGCAAAAAATCGACCCGCTCTTCAAGACCTCACTGATGATCAAAAAGAAATTTTGTCCGGTGCGGGTGACGACCCATTAAAAATGGTTAGTCCGTCAGGAGTTATATCAGAATATGCGCCCAACAAGGTTTTATACCGCAAAGAGAAAAGTTTAATCAGCGATTATTTTGTGTATAGCAGTAATCCCGAAGATGAGCTTTACGAGGTAAAGTTTTCCTTTGTAGGCAATAATAGCGGTAACTATGTTTTAGAACGAAGTATTGCTCCGGGAAGAGTCTTTGCCTATGTTAGCCCGATAAACGGAATAAAACAAGGAGCCTATGAACCAATATCCTTATTGGTAGCACCGGTTTCTCTACAATTAATAGATCTAAATCTCCAATATCGTCCCGGTAAAAAGACAAATATCTTTTCAGAGGTGGCAGCAAGTAACCAGGATTTGAATTTATTTTCATCCGCTGATGATGGTGATAATAAGGGTGTAGCGACAAAATTTTTGTGGGAACAAATGATTTTTGACCGGAAATGGGATTTGTTTTCGAATGTGAATTATGAGTTTATCACAAAAGATTTTAGAACAATAGAACGGTTTAGAAATATTGAATTTTTGCGTGATTGGAACCTTCAAAATAAGGCACTATTGAGCAATGAGGACCAGTCTTTTTTTACGGGCGGATTTAAATTGTTAAAAAAAGCTCAGGGGCAAATAATGTACCAATTTCAAAACTTGAGTTTTGGAGAATCTTATAGAGGAAACCGAAATATATTGCAAGCCAATTACGATTTTAAAAATACACATATCCAATGGGAGGGTAGTTTTTTAAAAGGTAATTCAAAAATTGAACAAAGCTCATTTTTAAGATCTTATTTCAGGGCTCAAAAGGAAATTGGTAATTATTGGGTTGGCCTTAAATCTGTATTTGAGTCAAATAAAATTAAAGATATTGTCCAGATATATGATCCCTTAAGCCATAAATTGTTTGATGTGAATGGTTATGTAGGCATAGGTGATAGCACGAAATCATTTGTGCAACTCGGGTATCTATATCAAAAGGTAGACAGCGTAAACCAAAACAATTTAAAAAAAGTCAATGATGCGCATAATTATATTTTGGAGGGAATTTGGAAACCCTTTAAAAGAAGTGAAATAAACTTTAATGTTAATTATAGACAGGTCACACCTGTTAAGGAGAAGACAGAAGAAACTCTAAATGCCCGTTTGATGTACAATCAGTTTTTATGGAGAGATTTTGTACACTTCAATTTTACCTATCAAACGAAATCTGGCGTATTGCCACAGCAAGATTTTTCTTATGTTGAAGTTGAACCGGGCAAAGGTTTTTACACATGGATCGATTTTAATGGAAATGATATTCAAGAATTGGATGAATTCGTTGTAGCTAATTTCCCCGATGAGGCCGTTTACGTACGTGTTTTATTGCCAAGTTTGAATTATATAAACTCACACGAAAATAGCTTAAGTCAATCTTTAAATATTCAGGCTCGTTCATGGCAAAATCAGGTTGGTCTCAAAAAAGTGATCTCACATTTTAGTAACCAGTTTTATTATTTGATCAGATCTAATGAAAAAAGGGGTGAAGGGCATGTTAATTTTAATCCGTTCTCTATTCATGAGGAAAATCTTCTTTCTTTAGATAATCAAATTCGTAACAGTTTTTTCTATAATAGAGGAGTGCAAAAGTATAGCACCGGGTATGTTTACTCCGAGGGAAGGAAAAAGAATTTCTTTTTAATAGATGATCAGAATCTGTCTATTCAAAATCACCAGATTATCTTCAATCATCGCTTCAATACATTTTGGCTATTTGAAATGAATGGAGACATAGGCAAAACAATTTCAGATTCCGATCTTTTTCCGAATAGAAATTATGAAATCGAAACACTTTTGTTTAAGTCCGGAATTTCCTATTTAATAAGTAATCAAATGAAATTTGATCTTAACTATCAATTTAAGGATAAGAAGAATAAACAAGTTGATTTTGAAAATCTCCAAAGTCACAACTTTGGTGCAAGCGGAAATTGGGCGAATGAGAACAAATTTAATTTAATTGGTTCGATCAATTATATCATCAATGAATTTGAAGGAAACGCAAATTCTGTTGTGGGTTATCAAATGTTAGAAGGTTTAAAAGCTGGAAAAAATATGACCTGGTCACTAAATTTTCAAAAGAGAATTTTTAAGTACTTAGATTTGAATTTAGCCTATTTAGGCAGAAAATCTGAGCTTAATAAAGCAATTCATACGGGAACTGTTCAGCTACGTGCAAGCTTTTAATCAATCAAATCCGGTCCAGTCAATTTTAATGTACCCATTTTCGTTCAGATCCTTATTTCCCGATTTTGCTGCGTATTCAGGGACTAGATTATTCCAAATTTCAGTTTCGTAATATTTTCCGTCGCCTACAATAGCAGTGTACTCTACATTTCGATTGAGGATTACATTATCAAGAATTATTATTTCACCTTTGTTTGCTCCAACCAATTTTATAGTTGCAACGATGTTTTCGGCATTGACAACAAAACTGTGTTTACCGGCTTGGTTAAAAGCATAACTGCCTGAAATCTCTTTTAAGTCGTCATTGGTGGTACAAGAAAAGAAAGAAATGATCAATCCGATCAACAAAAAGTTCTTTAAAATTCTCATCATCCTTTTAATTACAGGTATATGTAGCTATAACGCTGTTTTAAAAGAAATTATTGTGTTTAGAGGTAATAATAATACTGAGGCTTAGCTAATTAAGTTGTTCACTTAAAGCTAAGCCGAATTTCTACTCGCGTTGATATTTCCAAATAATGAGCGAGTAACTATGGTTTCGTACGTATCTATTTTCTTTTTGTCCGGATTCGCCTCATTTTTTAATTTCTGTAAGTTCATCAAGGCGTACTGCTGTATCACCAATAGTGGTAAAACGATTGATTCTCTTATGTTGATCGAAGCACTCCCCTCAGGATAATTTTCCATTAATTCTTTCTGATTGGCAAGTTCTAAGCACAGCCTTTTTGAGGTTTCAAATTCGTCGTGGATCATTTGCCAAAAAGAGCCAAATTCAGGATCAGAAGCCATATAACGAGTTAGTTCAAAGTTTGATTTTTTCATAGACATCATGCTGTTTTCGATCAAACTTTTGAAAAATTTGGAAGAGTTGTATAGTTCTATAAGTTCATGAAATCTTCCTTCACTTTCATATTTCTTCAAAGCGGTACCTACCCCGTAAAATCCGGGGACATTCTGTTTTAACTGACTCCAAGAACCGACAAACGGGATTGCTCTTAAGTTGCTAAACTCTAATCCTGATGATTTTCCTCTTTTAGAAGGTCGGCTACCTATATTGGTTTTTGCATAGTAATTTAGTGTGCTAATATTTTCTAAATAAGGCAAAAATTTAGGATGGTTTTTAAAGTCGACATATGATTGATAACTAATATCTGCAAGATCACTCATTAGTTCTTTTTGTTCTGGTGACATACGATTTTTTGAACCTTCGAATAGATGGTTTGAGACACCGGAACTAACTAATTGCTCCAGATTGAATTGGGAAGAATCTATGGTTCCAAAATTAGAACTAATCGTTTGTCCTTGAATTGTCAATTGAATTTCAGAGCTTTCTATATCGGGACCTAATGAGGCGTAAAATTGATGCGTTTTTCCTCCACCTCTAGCTGGTGGGCCACCACGGCCGTCAAAGAAAATCACTTTGATATTATTTTTTCTGGATATCCTTGTGAGATTTTCTTTTGCCTCATAGATGGACCAATTTGCCTTTAAATAACCACCATCTTTTGTTCCATCCGAAAATCCCAACATCACGGTTTGTCTGTTTCCTCTGGATGCTAAATGCTTTTTATACAATTCATTGTTGTACAAATGCTCCATAATTTTAGGAGCATTGGTCAAATCATTGACGGTTTCAAATAGAGGCACAATATCTAGCGGTAAATCACCACGATAACCGGAAAGCCTGAATAATGAAAATACCTCGAAAATATTTAAAGCGCTTTGATTATTACTAATAATGTATCTGTTTGAACCTTTTTCGCCATTCCAATCTTGGATTTGCTTCATTGCCTGAATCGAACCCAACGTATTCTTTGTCATTTCGTCGTCTACATAATCAATAGGAATATCATTTTCAAGTGCTCCCAGATGCCTAATTTTATCTTCTTCACTTAAGGTTTGATAATTTTCAGGAAAATCCTTTTCTCCTGATTTCTGCATTTTTTCTACGATACTATTGAGTACACTTGCGTGAATTCTGCTGTCCTGACGAATATCCAATGACGCAAAATGATAACCGAATAGATTCACTTTTACAATTAAATCTTCCAGTTCCTGAAGGAACAAGGACTGGTGATTGTTAATGACTATTTCTCGTATTTTCTTTAGTTCAGATTTAATTTCTTCCAAACTAATCGTTGGTTTTTCATCAGGATTGGTAAAACTTTCATAAAGTTTGATTTCCAATTTAGACATCAATGGTTCAACATTTTTAAAAGTTAATCGTCTTTTTAACTTTCGAATATCCCTATAGTAATTCTTAATCGCTGTATTTCTCAATCTGTGAGCAACTTGTAAAGTAATATCAGTCGTGACAAAGGGATTGCCATCTCGATCTCCGCCCGGCCAAAACCCTAAATTAATCACTTCATTATCAATAATTCTATTATCATAAATATTACTTTTCAGGTAGTTAAAAATTGTGCTGACCGAATGATAAAAGACATTCTCCAAGTACCAGGTTAAATTGATTGCCTCGTCTAAGGGAGAAGGTTTACTTTCTTTTAAAAATGGTGTTTTTCCTAATTGAGCCAATAATTTTTTGATGACCGTTAAGTCATTTTTTTCAATAGCAGTTGTAAGGTCAGTGATGATACCCAGCACAGAACCAGGATAAAATTGTGTTGGATGAGCTGTGAGCACAACACGTACTTTAAACTCTTCTAAATATTGTTGTAATGCTTCTTTTTTATTTTGTTCAAAGGCAATTTCCTTGGTGTTACGTAAGGTCCCAATTCCATCCATATTGTTCACAATCGGAAAAGCAGCATCTTCTACAGCATCAAATAAAACTACTTGTCTTTCAATATACTGTATAAATCGAAACATCAGATCGATCTTGTCTTTTTCTGATGGATTTTCATCATATTTCGCAAAAAAATAATTGATGATTTCTTCAGGGTTTTTTCCTTGAGTTAAACCACTTTCACAGACCTGCTTGAAAAGGGGTAGGAGCACCCCCGTGTGACCAATATTATCAAATGGTAAAGTGATAAAAATACTGTTATAAATCTGAAATTTAGAAAGTATATTTTGGTTAAACCTGGTCAGTTTTGGTTGGGTAATCATAATATATTTTGACTTTAAGAGAACAAAAATAAGGTTAAATCTACAACTTAATTGTTTTTTGCTCTAAAATGAAATAACTGAGTAAATTTTTACATAGTACACAAAATATTTTATTTAATTTAATTATTATTATTTAATTTAAACTTTCTAATCAATATATAACCATTATATAATAT
>CAZWAN010000098.1:0-8115 GCA_964631875.1 uncultured Flavobacteriaceae bacterium | reverse complement strand
AATGTATTTGAGTGACAAACTGAAATACAACCCTCCTCTGTAAGTGAAATGACATTTTGAAGATCTTTTATAGCAAGCTACTATTTACTTCTTCTCATATCTTTTCACAGAATTTTTAACAACAAACAATTTTTACAATTTTTAAATAAACTCTGATTAAACAGCAATTAATAATTTAAAAATTTCACATCATGAAAAACGCAGTTTTAATCTTAGTAATTAGTTTCGCCGGTTTATTTGGTTATGCACAACAATCAAACGTGTTAAATGATGATTTAGTATATAATCTTCAAAAAGAAATTCAAGAAAGTGATTCATACAATAAAGTTGTTCTTGAAATAAATTCAGATAATGAGTTTAATATTAGTTTTTTAGAAGGATTGACGAATTTTGAATTAAATGATCATGAATTTGTCCATGAAAATACCATTATCAGTGAAGCATTTGAATTTGTAGAAGGGGCCTTCTCATTAAATGAATACGCAGTGAACTACGAGGCAACAACAGAAAACAATATTTAATATAAAAATAAAAAAGAAAACGCTATGAAAACAAACATCATTACCATCGCCATTTTATTGATCAGTATTGCCGGATTTTCTCAAGAAAAAGGCAAAGTAACAAAATATGTAACCACTTTTCCTAACGGAGAAGAAGCGATCACCATCGTTGATAATTCAAACTCTAATGTTTTGAATCTGTCATCTGCAGAAAGTTTTTACAAGTATGAAATTCTGGCACCAGCCAATCACGAATTGATTCACGGTTCTTCAAACGAAGGTAAAGTTTGTGATATTGATAAAACTAAATTGTCGGATGGAACCTACACTTTAAAAGTATATACGGACGATTTTGTGATCACAAGTGACATTACCATTAGTAATCATATGGAAGAATCTGTCATTATCGGAATTTAAAACATCGGTCTTAAAAAAAAGGGAAAAAAAAGGGAAATAAACAAATGAGAATTTAAAAATTAATAAAAAAAAAGCTATGAAAACAACCATCATCACCATTGCCATTTTAATGTTCAGTATCATCGGATTTTCACAAGAAAAAGGACAAGTAACAAAATATGTCACAACTTTTCCAAATGGAGAAGAAGCTATTACAATTATAGATAACACAGGCTCAGACCTATTGAATCTATCATCTGCCGAAAACTTTTACAAATACGAAATTCTGGCACCAGCCAATCACGAATTGATTCATGGTTCATTAAACGAAGGTAAAGTTTGTGATATTGATAAAACAAAACTATCTAATGGTACCTACACTTTAAAAGTTTATACTGACGATTTTGTGATCACAAGCGATATTACTATAGATAAGGGTGAGGGTATAAGTGTTGTTCAATAGTAGGTTAGCTTAATAAACGGATTAAAAACTTTGCCCTGTGAAATCGTAAAAAAATAAAAATTGCTATGAAAAAGTTAAAAATTTTTGCAATGATCTTGTGGTTTTCCATGTTGATTTCAACCATAAATTTAGCTCAGGCTCAAACATTTAATAATCTTGATGAGTCTCCACACGACATCACATATTTTAAAAAAGTACAAACTGGTGAACCACAGGTAAAGGTAGTTTATGGAAGACCGGAAACAAAGAATGACAAAGTTTTTGGAGAAGAAATTCCTTTTGGCAAAGTATGGAGAACAGGGGCAAATGAAACTACAGAGATAAAGTTTTATCAGGATGCAATGTTCGGAAATAAGTTAGTAAAAAAGGGAACATATTCTTTATATACCATACCCGGTGAATCATATTGGACGATTATATTAAATAGTGAAACAGATACCTTGGGTTCATTCTTTTATAATGAAGAATCAGATGTCGCCAGAATTCAAGTACCATCTCTTGCAGAACATCCAATTGATATATTTACCATAGGGTTTGATCAAAAAAATTATGGAACACAAATGATTTTAGCTTGGGGTGAAACCCGTGTAAAAGTGCCATTATACCTCGAAAAGGAGCTAATTTCATAAAAAAAAGGGGATTTAAAAAAAAGGGGATTAACAGTTCAAGACTATTTGTTTTGAACTGTTTTTTTATGGAATAAATCTGTCACGGTAATTTTCTTGGCTCATTTCACAAAATTCCTTTTTTCCAAACCATTTGAACCTATTTTTTGCCACATAATCGTAAAGATTATCTCTTAACACCTTTGGCATTACTGTTAAAATTCTCAATTGACTATATGGGAAACCTAAATAACCCATTATCTTTAGGGTGGCATCCGATTTTTCATAAACCTTGTTTTGATCTAAAAGCAAGACAGAATTTCCTAAATTATTTTTTGTTTGATATTGTAACAAAAGCTCTTTCGCTGCGTCTGATTGTAATGAAGAAAATAAAAACCGGTTAGATTGGTCTCGCTTCAATATAAATTGTACCGAGGCACTGCACAAATTGCAGTACCCATCAAAAAAAATAATTGGTTTTTTATATTCATTCACAAAACAAAATTACAATAATCAGGTAAGTTTGATTTTTGAATAAGACTAATTAGTTATTAAAATTTTATATTAAGGATGATAAAACTCGTAGATCTGCATAAATCTTATCCCATGGGGAAAGACTTTTTACATGTATTAAAGGGTATAAATTTAGAAATTAACGAAGGTGAATTTGTATCGATTATGGGTTCATCCGGTTCTGGAAAATCAACCCTGCTAAATATTTTGGGGCTTCTTGATACACACGATAAGGGAGAATATTACCTAAATGATTTGAAGATTGAAAAGTTAGATGAAAAAAAGGCCGCGATGCTTAGAAATAAATTTTTAGGCTTTGTATTCCAGTCTTTTAACTTAATTAGTTACAAAACTGCCGTGGAGAATGTTTCATTACCACTTTATTACAAGGGTGTGAATAGAAAGGATAGGCAAAAGCTCGCGATGGATTATTTAGATAAAGTTGGTTTAGCCGATTGGGCAAATCACCTTCCTAGTGAATTATCCGGTGGACAAAAACAAAGAGTCGCTATTGCTCGTGCATTGGTTACACAGCCAAAATTAATTCTTGCGGATGAACCAACAGGGGCCTTAGATTCTGTAACAGGTGAGCAAGTGATGGAAATTTTGAAAGGTATACATGCTGATGGTATGACGATTCTGGTCATTACGCACGAAGAAGATATTGCCGAACAAACCGAAAGAATTGTGCGGCTTAAAGATGGGCTGATTACCAGTGATGAAAAAGTAAAAAAAGTCGTTCTGAATTCATAAACTATGTTCGATATTGATCGTTGGAGAGAAATTTTTCAATCTATAGGCAAGAATAAACTTCGCACCTTTTTGGGTGCATTTACCGTTGCACTTGGTATTTTTATTTTTACGGTGCTATTTGGTATGGGTAATGGCTTAAAAAATCAATTCGAAGAATTCTTTATGGATGATGCTACCAATGCTATTTTTGTTTTCGCGGGTAGAACTTCAAAACCTTATGGTGGCTTTAAGGAGAACAGAAGAATCATATTTAAAAATGAAGATCTGGATCTTATTAAAAAGGAATACGGAGATAAGATAGAGTATATTTCTCCTAGAATCTACAAAAATGTAAATGTAAGGTACAAAAATGAAGCCGGAAGTTATAATGCAACTGCGGTTATGCCGGACCATCAATTTTTAGAAAAAACGATTATTACCAAAGGGCGATATATCAATAATGACGATATCAAGAATAAGCGCAGGTATGCGGTAATAGGGAGGTTGGTAGAAGAGGATATATATAGAAATGAAGAAGCGTTAGGTACATTTATCAACCTCAATGGCATGGCTTATATGGTGATTGGAGTTTTTGAAGATGCGGGAGGTGATAATGAAGAGAGAAGGATCTATCTACCTGTTTCAACCACTCAATTGATCTATAAAAACACAGACGAAATTGATCAGATCAACCTAACCTATAAACTTGAAATTGGTATACCCGGTGCAAGAAAATTAGTATCTGATATCACAAGAACTTTAAAGGAAAAGCACAGTGTGGCCCGAGATGATCAAAGTGGTATACGTGTTAGATCTGTTTTTGAGAATGTTGAAGCAAATATGCAATTTGCAAATGTGCTACAATTGATAGTTCTTTTTATTGGGATTGGAACTCTATTTGCAGGAGCCATTGGAATTGGAAATATCATGGTTTTTGTTGTAAAAGAAAGAACCAAAGAATTGGGAATCAGAAAGGCGCTAGGTGCTCCTCCCAAATCCATAGTTTGGTTAATTCTTCAGGAATCAATTTTTATAACCTCACTGGCCGGATATATCGGTTTATTGATTGCAGTGATTGTCTTGAGCAGAATCGGGAATAGTTTGCAAGAATATTTTATAAAGGAACCTCAGGTCAATATGTCGACCGTAATTACAGCAACCATAATTTTGATAGTAGTAGGAGCAATTGCGGGGTTTATTCCTGCAAAAAGAGCAGCGAGTATAAAACCTATTGTCGCTTTGGGAGAAGACTAAATTTGTTATTATGAAATTCATTTTTGATAGAGATACTTGGCAAGAAATTTTTGATTCCATCAAAAAAAGTAAACTACGCACAGCTATTACTGTAATTGGTGTGTTGTGGGGAGTGTTTTTGTTTATCACCTTGTTGGGTGCTGCAAGAGGTATGGAGAATGGATTTGATCGAGAATTCAGTAACCTTGCCACGAACAGTATCTTTTTGTGGGGAGAGCGTACAACAGTACCTTATAAAGGGTTTCAGCGAGGAAGATGGATGAATCTAAAAATTCAGGACGTAGAAGATATTCAAAATAAAATGCCTGAAATCGCATTTGTAGCTCCTCGAAATGTAAGTGGTGTTTTTGGGGGTGAACCGGCAACAGTAAAGCGAAATACGAATAGTAAAACTTATAAAGTTTTTGGTGATTATCCAATTTTGGATGAGGTCTCTAAAGTGAAGCTCAACGAAGGTCGATTTTTGAATCTCAGCGATATCGAACAGAAGAAAAAAGTCTGTATCATTGGAGAGAAAGTTGTTGATGATCTTTTTGAAAAGGGCGAGGAAATTATAGGAAATTACGTTGAAGTGAATGGAAGCTTCTTTAGTGTTATTGGAGTTTACAGACAGAATCCGGGGATGGGATTTGAAGGGGATGATTCTATTTACATACCCTTTTCTACATTTCGTCAGATGTACAATACAGGTGATGACATTGGTTGGATGGTAATTGCTGCCTATGACGATGTAGATATAAAAAAGGTTGAATCTGATGTCAAAACCATCTTAAAAAAGCGACATAATGTGAGTCCGGATGACACTCGCGCTTTTGGTTCATTTAACTTTGGGGAAATGTTTGGTAAAATTACCGGATTTGTGAAGGGAATCAAGTTTCTCACTTGGTTTGTTGGCATTGCCACTTTGATCGCCGGAGTAATTGCCATTGCGAGTATTCTATTAATTACCGTTAAAGAGCGAACTAAAGAAATTGGTATCAGAAGAGCATTGGGCGCCACACCCCAAGCAGTAAAAAGTCAAATTATTTTAGAATCTGTTTTTTTGACTCTTTTGGCTGGTATAATGGGAATTATTTTATCAGGACTTTTGTTAATGTTTATCAATTCAAAAACACAAAATTTGGATTTCCCTTTTACTAATCCGACGGTGAATATTCCTATAGCTATTGGTTCAGTTGTCACATTAGTTGTTTTGGGTACATTAATAGGAATGATTCCCGCACAAAGAGCTGTCATGATAAAACCAATAGAAGCATTAAGAGAAGAATAAATTAAAAGTAAATAAACCATTAAAATGAAAAAAATAATCATCTTTTCCATTATCGCAATTTTATTTATTGCTGTATTAATTTGGTTCGGTAAAATGAACAGTAAACCACCTGTTAGTTTTGATACCGAAAAACCATTCAAAACGAATATTACAAAAAAGACTGTTGCAACAGGAAAAGTTACTCCCCTGGAGGAGGTAGAAATTAAGCCCCAGGTTTCGGGGATTATTGATAAGATATATCTTGAAGAAGGTGTGAAAGTGAATAAGGGCGATTTAATTGCACAAATTAGGGTAGTTCCAAATGAGCAGGCTCTCAGTAGTGCAATGGGTCGAGTAAACAAAGCGAAAATTCAATTGAATAACGCTGAAATCAGTTATAATAGGAATAAAAAATTGTTTGAAACCGGAGTTATATCGCGAAGAGAATTTGAGCAATTTGAATTGGACTATAACCAAGCCAAACAAGACGTGATTATTGCACAAAATGATTTTCAAATTATAAAAAAAGGTAGTGTAAGCACTTCCGGAATGGCCAATACAAATATACGTGCCACAGTACCGGGAACTATTTTAGAAATACCTGTTAAGGAAGGAGATCAAGTAATTGAGAGTAATAATTTTAACGCAGGAACAACAATCGCTTTGATCGCGGATATGAGCAAAATGATATTTGAAGGAAAAGTAGATGAATCGGAAGTGAGTAAGATAAAAAATGACACGGAGCTTGAAATAGCATTAGGGGCTATACCTGATAAGAAATTCCCAGCAAAATTGACCTTTATAGCACCAAAAGGAACAGAAGAAAATGGTACTGTACAATTTACATTAAAAGCGGATGTCGATTTAGAAGAAGATTATTTTCTCCGCGCCGGATATTCTGCCAATGCTGAAATTATATTGGATCAAAAGGATAGTATCATGGCAATTCGTGAAGCCTTATTACAATTTGATAAGGAAACTGACAAACCTTTCGTAGAAGTCAAAAAAGGGGATCAAGAATTTGAGAAGAAAGATGTGGAATTAGGAATATCGGATGGTGTTAATGTTGAAATTCTGTCAGGTGTCACTAATGAAGATGAAATAAAGGTCTGGAATAAAGCTAAAGGAAAAACTGAAGAAGAAAAGGAGGCAGAATAAAGAGTATAGCCTATAATTTTGAAAAGAGCCCCGCTAGGGCTCTTTTTATTTTATTGGCATAAAAATTGATTTACAATTTAAAAAGAACACCATGAGAATTCTGTTTGTTTTAGTTTTAATTTCGTTGATGAGTTGCGGTGTCTCAAAAAATGAAAATTTAGTCAAGAACAATGGCACGGATCAATCGGGGTCAGAAAAACTTGATACCATTCGCATAGCAAATGATTCTCTTGAATATGAAATCATCATATTCGAGGTTGGCTTCCAATCTTGGTTGGCGACTCAAAGACCACCAAGTTACTATTCTCTGCCCATGTTAGAAATGCGTAATTATTTTCGAGTTGTAGAATACAATAATCGTGTGAATCAGCCATATAGATTCGATCCAAATTTATATGTCCAGGCCATAAATTATAGACCGGATATACATTACGGAATGGAGGTGAATTACCTTCTTTATATGTATTTTAATTTTTTTGAACAGCGCTATAAACAAAATTTAGCGCCAGGTCGATTTTGGAATTGAATCAGTTTTGTTTCAAGTTAATCAAAATTGAAAAAGACCTGGTTATATCGACTTCTTTTACCACCAAAGTGATTTCATGGGTTGTTGAAATTATTTCTTGAACAGGTATATTGGCCCATGCGAACTGCTTTAAAATAAAGTAATAAACGCCACTTTGCTCTAAATTAGATTTGGGTAATTTTATGGTAATAGAAGCAAGTTTATCCAATGAATGGATGAGTTCCTCTTCTTGTAAGTGTTTTTTAAGCTCCTCATTGATATTAGCACTAATGACAATATTGGTCTCAAAAATCCCTTGAGATACGGTAAAGAATGATTCGCTGTTACTTTCAATATTTCCATATAGTTTAGCAATTCTCTTTTGCAGAGAGGACGTATTTTTAAAGGTATAGTCGAGTAGGTCAGAGCGAACAATAAAATCTTTTAGATCCAATGAAAATGCTTTTATGTTCTTTCTTATTTTCAAAACTTGCAAAGGAGAGACTCTGTTAATGGCCATCATGATCGCTCCAGTTTTTACCTCTTTTCCTAATTTTTGTTCAACCTGGACTTGTATGTCTCTTGCCAATGAAGAAACATTAATTAATTTATCGTGTAATGCTTCTTCAATAAAAGGTGTTTGTCCAATTATTTCTTCAACTGCCTCTTGTACTGTCTTCATTGTTTAAATTTAAACAAAATGTTTTACAATGTAATTTCTCAAATTCAACAATTTCAAC
>CAZWAN010000097.1:0-8395 GCA_964631875.1 uncultured Flavobacteriaceae bacterium | reverse complement strand
AAGCATTTTCTCCATAGAATCATTGTCAATTTCTATATCGAATTCATCTTCAACATCCAGCACGATATCTACCAAATTGGCAGAATTAATTTTTAAATCACCAATAAAATCTGTTTCCTCGGTAAGCTTCTCAAATGCCTCTTCATTTTGGACGTATGGTTTCACTATCTTCTTTAACCTTTCAATTATTTCATTTTTGTTCATATCAATATTTTTTAAAAATAATACAGGCATTTATATCTCCAAAACCAAAACTTGCCTTCGCAATTATATTTAACGGTTTGTTAATCATTTTTTTAGGGATTTTATCCCCATCTATAAGTGCTAAAATTTCCGGATGGACATCTTCACAATTGATAGAAGGAAACACGAAATCTTCATATAATTCAAGTACGGCAGCAACACTTTCAATAGATCCTGAAGCGGCTAAGCAATGACCTATTTGTGATTTTAATGAGTTGATGTAGGGAAAATCTTTTCCTCTTCTTCCTAAAGTTTTTGACCAATTTTCTATTTCCAGACTGTCTTTGGCTGTAGCCGTCAAATGACCATTGATACAATCAATATCATTTGACTCAATTCCTGAATTTACCATAGCCATTTTTATACATCTTTGAACGGCCTCAGGGTTTGGCGCTGTCATAGACCCTCCGTTTCTTTGACCACCTGAATTTAAAGCTCCACCTAAAACTTCAGCATAAATTTTAGCTTTCCTTTCCAAGGCACTTTCCAGGTTTTCCAGAACTAAAGCTCCTGCACCGCTTCCCGGAACAAATCCAGAAGCACTTTCACTCATGGGCCTTGAAGCCTGTTCCGGTTTGTCATTATGTTTATGAGCCAATACCCTCAGGGCATCAAAACCACCCCAAACATACGGACCATGATCAGCACAACTTCCAACTAACATTTTTTTTGCATGGCCGGCCATAATTCTGTCATAACCTAAAATAATGGCCTCTGTACCTGTTGTGCAGGCCGAAGAATTAGTAGTTACTATATTTCCCATTCCCAGGATACCCCCAAGATAGGCACTTACCCCACTGGCCATTGTTTGTGCCACAGTTGTACTACCCAAACGGCGAACTTGTTTATCATCTACCTTGTAAATCGCTTCTCTAAACTTTTCAACTCCAGAAGTTCCGGCACCAAAAATAATTCCACTGTCGTAGTCCGGTTCTTCAAGGTTAATATTTAACCCAGCATCTTTCCAGGCATCAACCCCTGCCATGCAACCATACAATATTCCTGAACTTTTGAAATCTCGCAATTGTAAAGGGGTAAAATATTTTGATTTTAACGCTTCAGTTACATCAGGAACGCCGCCAATACAACAAGAAAAATTTAAATTTTCCAACTCTTTAAAGTATTTGATTCCTGAAACTCCTTTTTGAATAGCGCTCGAAAATTCTTCTATACCTATCCCATTTGGAGATACAACACCCAATCCCGTAATGACGACTCTTGTTCTCATATTATTTGATCATTCCAGAAATTTCGCCCCGACAGACTAATTCGTTTTTAGCATTGAACATTTTAACCTTGCAATTTAGTTTATTGAATCGGAAGTATACTTTTTCCGACTTAACAACAACAGTCTCTTTTGGAAAGACCGGCACATAAAAATCTATTTGGTGTGAGGTCAATGCTATATTAGGTTTTTCATTTTCATTGCAAACTTCTTTCATCAAAAAAATGCCTAAACAAACTACTCCTATCTGGGCCATGGTTTCGGTTAAAATGACTCCCGGAGTAACAGGATTATTTTTAAAATGTCCTTTATAGAAAAACTCCTCCTCACCATAGGTATACTCCCCTACCACCCCATCGGCCGAAATTTCGTATAATTTATCTACAAATAAAAACGGTTTTTGATAGGGCAATAAAGCAATTATTTCATCGAACTCTGTCATCTTCAACTTATATGTTCACCTCCATTTACCGGAATTATTGCACCATTTATCCATGCTGCTTCATCTTTACAAAGTAAATAAACCGCATTGGCCACATCCTCAGGTGTTGTTAATCGTTTAAATGGATTTCTTTTGAGTGTGTATTCTTTGATAGCCTCACTGTTCGGTATCATTCTGAAGGATGCCGTATCGGTAACGCCGGCTTGAATACAATTCGATCTCAGTCCAAATGGTGCAAACTCAAGGGCAATATTTCTGGAAATTGCTTCAAGTGCTGCCTTGGCCGCAGAGACTGCTCCATAATTCGGCCAGGCTTTTGAGTTCCCCTCACTGGTGAAGGCTAAAATTCTTGCATCGGATGAAAACATTGATGAATCAAAAATAGCTTTTGTCCAGGAATATAAACTTACAGCCATCGCATCTAGTGTAAGGTGAAAATCTTCATTCGACAATGTGTTCCGGTGCTCATCGACCATGGCTTTTAAATGTCCTTTTGCAACGCTATGAATAAAAGTACGCACCTTACCATTATCTCCCATTCTTTCCTTTAAAGACTTCAGGATGAAACTCCGGTTTTCAGCCTTTAATCCATCTAAATTAAAAGAGATGAATTCTACATTTTTATATTTTATCTCCTGAAACTGCTCGCCGATTTTGACTAAATCTACCCTTCTATCTCGGTGAACAATGCAAATATTCATGCCGTTTTCAGCCAATTTTAAAGCACTGGCTAAACCCAATCCACCCGAACCTCCAAGGACAATCGCCCAATAATCCTTATTTTCAAATTCTCTTACCATTTTAACAAGATCCGTTGTGCAGAAAATCCCGGTCCAAAACTCAACAGTAAGCCAATATCTCCAGTGGGCAAATTCCTATCTAAAAATCTTTCCAATACATACAATACAGTAGCACTGGACATATTTCCGTACAATCTAAGAACCTCTTTTGTATCATCGATATTTTTACCAAAAGAACCGAACAGATCTTCTACGGTCTGAACAATTTTTTTTCCTCCGGGATGAAAAATTAAGTGATCAACATCTGCGATCGCCAAACTATTTCGCTCCAAAAATGGAAAGACAATTTTTGGAAAATGCTCTGAAATGGTTTCAGGCACAGATTTATCTAAGACCATTTCTAGGCCTGTATTTCTCAATTTAAAACCCATCATATGTTCTGCATCATAAAAGTGATACATGGCCTCATCCATTATTTCTGGTCCTTTTTCGTTGTCATAGGAAGATAATATAACGGCAGATGCACCATCACCAAAAATGGCTGCACTTACGATGTTTGCCATTGAAAAATCATCCAGTTGAAAAGTCGATGTGGGCGATTCAACCGCAATGACAGCCGCTCTTTTATTAGGATTGGACTTTAAAAAATTTTTAGCATAGATTATCCCTGATACTCCTGCAGCACAACCCATTTCCGTAACCGGCAATCTAACAATATCCTGACGCATATTTAATCGGTTGATCAAATAAGCGTCTAAAGACGGAATCATGATTCCGGTACAACTGACAGTGATAATAAAATCTATAGAACTTGCATCTAAACACACTTTATCAAGGGCCTTTTGCAAAGCAGACTCGCTCAACGAAATGGATTCTTTGGTATAGATATCGTTTTTTTCTTCAAATGAAGTCTTCAAAAATACATCTTCAACATCCATGATAGAATATCTTTTGTCAACACCCGCATTTTCAAAGATCTTTATTACTTTTCGTTGAAATCTATCCTCCTGCCCGGTAAGCCATAATTTTAAAAATGGTATGATTTCGGCCGTGGTTCGGGAATATTTTGGAAGTTGCTTTGCAACCGATGTTATTTTTACGCTCATTGTTGAAGTATCCATTGATAACGAAATGCCCATCTCCACTTTATCCTTCTTGAAACATTCAGCTGATCCGACATTTTTTCTAATTCCTCTGATTTAAAGCCTTTTAAAATAGAAATTAACCCGTCATTCACGATCATTTTATTTGAAATAGGTAAACAAAAGATTCTAAAAAGAAAATAGGCCATTTTATGTCTATGTAGATCATTGACTAATATACCTATTTTTGCTTTGCTGATTAACTTTTTTAATAGTCCAACAATTTCCTCTTCTGTAAAATGATGTAGAAAAAGGGTTGTAAGTACTATATCACAAGGTGCTATATCAAAATTGGGGTCTAAAACATTAGATTGTTTAAATTCAATTTCGGGATAATCAATTGAGGAGGCTTCAGCATAATTTACTGTATTTTTATTGGCGTCTATCCCAACCAATTTAAAAGTAAAACCTTTCTTTCTTCCATAATTGGCTAAAATTCTGAGCATTTCTCCATTGCCACAACCCAGATCTAAAATTTTATATTCTCTTCCTTTTGGCTGATTTTTTAGTAATTTTTTTAAACCATTTACGGTAACCGTATTGCCGCCAAGTAAAAAATTGATCACGGCTAATTGATCCAAAGATTTGGTAAGTGCGTCTCCCCCAATCTCAAAATCATCCATGATCTCGACTGCAGTACTTCTTTTTTTGGTATCTATCATGTTATCGAAAATACTTTGATGGGTTTCCCGTGTGTGTGTCGAATAATAGGATTCAAGGCCATTGGGGCTATTTTTATGATAGACATAGAAACTTCCGAAAATCGATGCATGCTAAAAAGCTTGGCTAAATTCCGTCCTAGTTGTAATCGCGATTTAAACGCCTTGTTCCACTGTAACTGATAAGTTTTCTCCAATTTTTCTCGTGAAATTTGATTTGAAAGAAATTGCATCACTAGAGTTGCTGAGATTTGGGCTGAATGAATTGCCATCCCCATTCCATTTCCACACAGTGGATGGATTAATCCGGCACTGTCCCCACACATTAAAATATGGTTTTCAACAGCGCTTTTTTCATCAAAGGATATCTGACTGATCGCCAATGATTTTTCAAATTCAAGTTCAGATTTTTCAAATATTTCTTTTAAAAATACATTTTTCTTGACTACATTCTCTTCAAAATCATCTGTATTTTTATAGCGTTTAAAAACTTTAAAATCTGTTATATAGCATATATTTAGCTTGTTCTTCTCAATATTTGATACGCCACAATAGCCTCCTTCAAAATTATGAAGACCTACAAGATCTTCCGGAAAAGAACCTTTATAATGTGCTTTAACTGCTAAATAGGGAGATTCTTTTTGAATAAAATTCCTATTCAATCTTACGTCTAGATTTGATCGTTTCCCGAATGCACCAAGTACTACTCTGGCTTTAAATACTTTTTCGTTTTTGGTTACCACGGTAAAATTAGAATCGAAAATAATTTCAGTTACTGTATCATTTAGCCAGAAAACTCCGTTTAACAATGCCAATTTCAAAAGTTCGTTATCCATTGTATACCGACTCAATCCAAAACCGCCCAAATCGAGTTTGCGCTCAATAAATTTGCCCGAAGGTGTACTTATTATAAGCCGATCAATTTTTTTGGCATCAAATTGAAAAGGGTCGAATCCAAGAGAATTCATGTAAGATAAAACTTCGTTTGAAACATATTCACCGCATACTTTATGAAAAGGGTATTGATGCTTTTCAATCAAGATTACTTTACTACCACTTTTGGCAAGATGTATCGCTGAAGTGAGACCCGCTAAACCACCTCCTATTATTGCAACTTCGAATTTCTCATGTATATCCAATAGTTGTTTATTTACCTTTGAATAAAGATAGTTTATTGTAAATCAGAAAGAAATGCTCCATAAGGATCTTTAAATTCAAATCCCCTTTTTACTCTTTGTTTATTGAGTTTATTATATTCTACTAAAGCCCATAAAACAAATTCTTTTACAAAAAACATGTCCTTTTCAGGTAAATCGGGCATATATTTCTTTATCAGTTTTCCCAAAGGTTTTATAGAATTTAGGTTGGTGGCATACTCTTCTTCAGAACTGTCATCCATGATTTCAAAAGAACTTTCGTCAAAGAACCATTGCACAACTTCTTGATAGGGGTCATGCTCATCTTCATGTTTGAGTTTTTTGATTTCGGGGAAATATTTATCGAACAATGACCTGGAAGCAGCACTAATTAACTGCTCCGCTACGAAATTTGCACCTTCCTGTTCCCCCTCATACACTAATTCTACCTTTCCCGTGATGGAGGGAATCATCCCTAAAATATCAGAAAACCTAATGGATGTTTTAGTTGAATTGGCCTGTAAACATCTATATTCTGCCGTGCTCAACAGATTTTCATAAGAAGTAATGCTCATTCTGGCGCTTATCCCGCTTTTATGATCTACATACGGGTTGTCTCTTGCTTCAAAACCTATTTGTTCTACTAGATCTTTAGCAATTTCAGGAATATATATATCGGCCAATCTTTCTTTCTGTAATTTTGCTTCTTGTGCAGTAATGGTTTTTGCTATTTCCAGACTTTCCGGATAATGGGTTAATATTTGAGAACCTATTCTGTCTTTTAGCGGTGTGACTATACTACCTCGGTTAGTGTAATCTTCAGGATTTGCAGTAAAAATAAATTGGAGATCTAAAGGCATCCTTACTTGAAATCCTCTAATTTGTATATCTCCTTCTTCTAATATATTGAAAAGTGCCACTTGAATTCTGGATTGCAAATCGGGTAATTCGTTGATCACAAAAATGCTTCTGTTTGCACGAGGAATCATACCGAAATGAATCACACGCTCATCTGCATAACTCAATTTTAAATTTGCCGCCTTAATCGGATCGATATCGCCAATTAAATCGGAAATAGTCACATCAGGTGTAGCCAACTTTTCAAAAAATCGTTCACTCCTATGGATCCAATCAATGGGAGTTTGGTCCCCAAATTTTTTAATTTGGTCTTTTCCGAATTTGCTGATAGGGTTTAAAGGATCGTCATTAACTTCAGAATCCGCAATAATTGGAACATATTCATCTAATAAATCGACCATTAACCTTGCCAATCTGGTCTTGGCTTGACCTCGTAATCCCAGTAGATTGATGTTGTGCTGCGATAAAATTGCCCTTTCAAGTTGTGGAATTACACTGGTTTCGTAGCCATGTATCCCTTTAAAAGAGGTTCTTCCGTGTTTAATATTTTCAACTAAATTTTGACGTAATTCTTCTTTGATACTTTTTGAAATATATCCCGATTTTTTGAGCTCACTCAATGTTTTTATATCCGGTCTCATACTATTTAATTCGCTTTTTTCTGTTATTTTCATAGTCGTGAAAAATCATTTCACCTAGTCCTTGTAGGCCAGTGTAAAATGCTTTGCCTCTGTTTGAAAGTGTAAATTTTTCTATAAATGATTGCAAGTATGGATCTTGGGCAATCATAAAAGTGGTAATGGGTATATGTAATTTTCTGGCATAAGCTGCAGCACTGTAACATTCCTCAACAATGTGGGGATCCAAACCGTTACTGTTTTTATAATAAGTTCCATCAGGCAAACGCAAACAACTTGGTTTGCCATCCGTAATCATAAAAATTTGTTTATTGGTATTTCTTTTTCTCCTTAAAAGATCCATTGCAAGTTGCAATCCGGCAACTGTATTTGTGTGATAAGGACCTACCTGCAAGTAGGGTAAATCTTTAATGCTAACCGGCCAGGCATCATTGCCAAAAACTAATATATCAAGGGTATCTTTTGGGTATCGCGTGGTAATTAATTCAGCCAAGGCCATGGCCACTTTCTTAGCAGGTGTTATACGATCCTCGCCATACAAAATCATACTATGACTGATATCAATCATTAAAACAGTGCTCATTTGTGCTTTATGATGTGTATCTTCTACCACCAGGTCTTCTTCAGTAAGTATGAATTCTTTAAACCCGTGATTTATTTGTGCATTTTTCAAACTTTCTGTCATAGAAATTTGATCCAGACCATCACCAAACTGAAAACTCCGGAGGTCACCGGTATGTTCATCACCAATTCCGCTGCTTTTTGTTTTATGACTGCCCGAACCTTTCTTTTTTAGTTTTCCAAAAATTTGCTCGAGGGCATTTTTTCTAATCGCTCTTTCCGTTTTTGCTGAGATTACTTGTCCTGAAGTACCATCTGGAGCAATACGTTCTTGAATATAGCCCTTCTTCTTCAGATCTTCAACAAAATCGTCTATCGTATAATTTTCATCAGTGAGTTTATACTCCTTATCAAGCTGTTTCAACCAATCAATTGCTTCATCAAAATCTCCCGAGGTATGGGTGATAAGTTCTTTAAAAATGTCAAAAAGCTTTTCAAACAGACTTTTCTGTTCTTCTTCAAACAAACTAAATTCAAATCCGGTTCTAAATCGTTTTTTACTCATTGTAAGGAAAAGATAGTTAAATTGAAATAGTTTTAATTGTTGAAATAAAGACCTGTTTTGTTAAACAATGTTCTTTTAAATACAGAATGGTAAAGATAAGAAATTTAATATTTCAACATCTTCGCATTAAAGCATAAAATATATTAGAACGGTTCCATTTGTAGATCTGAAAAAGGACAACGGTCT
>CAZWAN010000096.1:0-8734 GCA_964631875.1 uncultured Flavobacteriaceae bacterium | reverse complement strand
CAAATTGACAAATATATTTTTTCAGGTATTTTTTTTCTTATTTTCTCATTTTCATTTGCGCAAAACAATAGACCTGATGATTTTTTAAAACCTCAATTTCACAAAGAGAGAAGAGAGGCACTCAGAAAAATAATGCCCAAAAACAGTGTCGCTGTATTTTTTGCAAATCCAGTTAGAAATAGGTCGAATGATGTAGATTTCGTCTACCATCAAGATCCAAATTTTTATTACCTAACGGGTTATAAAGAACCACATTCTGTTTTGTTTATTTTTTCTGAGGAGCAAGTTATTCAAGGTGAAAAAGTAAATGAACTTATTTACGTGCAGAAACGAAATCAAAGGGCGGAACAATGGAATGGAAAACGGCTTGGTGTGGAAGGTGTTTCAAAAGAATTAGGGCTTTCGGCTGTATATAACGGAGAAGATTTTATCAATATACCCGTTGATTTTTCAATTTTTGATAAGGTGATGTTTGAACCTTTCAGAAATGATGTGAGGGATACAAAGGCTGAAAAGGCCAATCTTTACACTTTGATCGAGCAATTCAAAAGTAAAATTGATTTTAATACTTTTTCTGCCAGTTCCGGTTTAGATAATCAAACAACATTGAAAACAAATATTGATAAAAAAGCCCTAAAACCATTAATGGCCGATTTGAGAGAAATAAAAGCTGAGGAAGAACTGGTGCTGTTGAAAAAGGCGATTGAGATTTCCTGTTTGGGTCAGATCGAAGTCATGAAAGCGATGCATAAAGATATGTCTGAAATGGAAATTCAGGGAATTCATGAATTTGTATTTAGAAAATATGGTGCTGAATTTGAGGGATATCCCTCAATTGTAGGAGCTGGTAACAATGGCTGTGTTCTTCATTATATCGATAATGATTTATTGAATGTTGGCAACGATTTGGTTTTAATGGACCTCGGCGCAGAATATCGCGGTTATACTGCGGATGTGACTCGAACTATTCCAGCCAACGGAAAATTCAGTAAAGAGCAAAAGGAGATTTACGATCTCGTTTATCAGGCTCAAGAAGCAGGGATAAAGGCCATGGTCATAGGTAATAATGCCAAAATGATAGATTCTATTGCCAGAGATGTTATCAATAATGGTCTACTCGAATTGGGGATTATAAAAGATATTAAAGAAGGAAGAACTTATTTCCCACATGGGACCTCTCATCACATTGGGTTGGATGTGCATGACCTAAATAACTTATCAAGTTTTAAAGAAAATATGATTCTCACGGTAGAGCCGGGGATTTATATCCCAAAGGGAAGCAATTGTGACCCAAAATATTGGGGTATTGGTGTTCGTATTGAAGACGATGTATTAATTACCAAAACAGGACCTGTAAATTATTCGGCACTTGCACCCAGGAAATCCGAAGAAATAGAAAAATTGATGAAGGAGGAAAGTATATTCTCAACGTATCAATTGCCCGTATTGGATTGATCCATTTCATTTCTAATTACGTAAAAGTTTCTGTCGACGTCAAAAGTATCAATTGATGTTTCCAAATTTAAAACTTGCCATTCTGCAGTTGGTTTTATCCATTTATCCTCCCCATTCATAGAAACTTTTAATGGGATATCAAAATTATCTACAATATTTGACCAACGGAAACTTATCCCATTTCCTTCCAATTTGTATTCAAAAACCGGCACTTTTGTTGTTCTTAAATATTGATCGAATACTTTTGAAAAATCGATTTTACTTTTTTCGGAAATATAATTTTCTATTTGTTCGGTTGTAACAGTTTGGTGATAAAAATCTTTATTTAAACCGATGAGAATTTGTCTAAATTTTTCATCATCATTGATCACTTGTCGGATAAGATGAAGCATGTTTGCAGCTTTGGGATACATATCAGCTGAGCCTTCGTTATTTACGTCGTAATCGCCAATGATTGGTCTGTCATTACGAATATTTTGCCTTGTTCCAATGACATAATCGTTTCCCGCCTCCTTACCGAAATGAAAATCTACATACAATGTTTCGCTATAGGCAGTAAATCCTTCGTGAATCCACATATCGGCAATATCTTTATAAGTGATGTTATTGGCGAACCACTCATGTCCGGATTCATGGATAATGATAAAATCAAATTTTAAACCCCAACCTGACCTGCTGAGGTCTTTGCCCAAGTAACCATTTTTATATTCGTTACCGTAGGTTACCGAGCTTTGGTGTTCCATTCCCAAATAAGGTGTTTCCACCAATTTAAAACTGTCTTCATAAAATGGATAGGGACCAAACCAAAATTCGAAGGCTTGCAACATCAATGGCACTTGTTTAAATTGTTCTCTCGCCTTGTCTAAATTATAGCTTAGCACATAATAATTACAGTCTAGTGGCCCTTTTAAACCCATATATTTTTCAGCAAAATGAACATAATCACCAATATTTACATTTACTCCGTAATTGTTAATCGGATTAACAACCTCCCAAACAAAAGTTTTGGTTTGATCTTTATTTTCTATTATTTCTATTAATCTCCCGTTAGAAATATCGATTAAATTTTCAGGACAAGTAATGGAGATTTTAACACCATGATCAGGTTCGTCATACATATGGTCTTTATTCGGCCACCAAATACTCGCTCCAATTCCCTGGCAGGTAGTTGCAATAAAATTATTTCCGTTTATATCCTTTTTCCAGGTAAATCCTCCACTCCAAGGCGGGTTTTTACTTTCAACAGGCACCCCTTCATAAAATATTTCCAACATACCCAATGAACCAATTTCAGGTTCTTCATGAAGGTCGATGAAATAGGCAAATCCTTTTTTTGAATAAGCTAAAGGTTTGTTGTTTTGCAAAATTTTGGTTATTTGTAAAGGATCTTGCAGATCTATTTGAAGTGTAGAACCTTTATCAAGCACCTTGTATTTTATTGTGTTGCTCCCCGAAATGAATTTTTCTGAAGGATCAATTTTTAATTTTAAATCGTAATGAAGCAAATCCCACCAGAGCCTTTCAGGTGTAATAGAACCGCGAAGTGTATCCCGGTTGGTATAATTTTGCGCACTGCAAAACAGCGATAATGTAAAAAGACAAAAAAGCAATATAATTTTTCGCATAGGTGCTGGTTTTAATTTAATACGGACAAATTTAATTTTTTCAAATAAAGAAGACTTATTCTTGATAAAAATTATCCTTTTGAAAAATCCAGCATTCTATATCTTCCTTTTTTTTCGTTTACTTTTGGTTTTGCTCAAGAAATGGACAAGGATTCTTTTGAAGGAGTAGAGAATTCAGGTAAAAAAGAAATTTAATTGCCCTTCCAATGATTACTTATAATAACAGTTTCAGAGCTATATTTGGGGGTAGGGCCTGATATTTTTGCCATCTTCATCAGAATGACGCTATATCTCCTTTATCTTCGAGTGGACTAATAGCAACGTATACAAGTAACAAAAGTTGGTTTTTGTTAGCTCCAAATTCCTTTTATTTTAAAGAAGACAAATAAAGAGTCACGCCGGTTGGAGGACTCGGTTCGATCGAATTTCAAATCTTTGTAGGTTGCCCAACTTATTGGAGAGTTACCACCGGGAATTCTCCCACCCAATTTAAATGATACTTTTATCGATTTTAATAACGTTTTTATCTTTCTTCTGAATTCGTCGTGCTACCGGTGATGTGCCTTTTTCCGGTCAAAATGTTGTGTAGGAAGAGATGATTTTCGCGGTTATTCGAATGGTAAGAATCGGGTAAATCAAGTTTATGATGCGCAAACCGGATACAGACATTGGTTACATTTGATATGGGGATTTGCGGCTTTTGGAGGAGTCGCCGCGGTTGTGAATAATTTCGGCGATCTATCTTTTAACCACCTTCTTCCTGCAGCAGGAGCCGGGATTAGATTTGCTGCAATACCCAAGTCAAACATAAACATTTGGATTGATGCAGCAGTTGGCAAAGAAGATTGGGGCGCTTATTATAGAATGGGAGAGGCGTTTATTCGTTGAGTAAAAATGATTTTAGCTCATCATAACTACTAATTAAACCTGCTTTTTTTTCTTTGTCTATTACTGCTAGAATTTGTTCTGGATAGTCAATTTTCTTTCTAATAACAGGTTCTACAACATCCAGAAATTTAACCGGATGGGCAGTTTCAAGAAATATTCCTTGCCAATCTGACTTACCTTTTAAAAATACTTCCAGGCCTAAATAACCAACTGCTCCGTGGGGGTCTAAAATGTAATTATATTTTTTGTACACCTCATGCATTGCAGCTTTGGTTTCCTCATCATTAAAAGCAAAAGAAACCAGATGTTCTTTTATCTTTTCAAAATTGTTCTTATATATTTCTTGAATCCTTATAAAATTGCTCGGATCCCCTACATCCATGGCATTTGAAATAGTCTGAACAGATGGTCTGGTAATATAATTACCCGAAAGTAAATAATTAGTTACTACATTATTGGCGTTATTTGCCGCGATAAATTGATCTATTGGCAAACCTAATTTTTGTGCCATCATACCTGCGCAAATATTTCCGAAATTACCGCTTGGAACTGCCACAGCTAACTTTTTATTTTTATTGGTTAGTTGTTTGTAGGCAAAGGCGAAATAAAACATCTGAGGTAACCAACGGGCAACATTGATAGAATTTGCAGAGGTCAACTGAATTTTTGATGTGATTTGGCTGTCGATAAAGGCGTTTTTGACCATGGCTTGACAATCATCAAAAGTACCCTTTACTTCGAGCGCTTTGATATTCTGACCCAGTGTTGTGAGCTGTTTTTCTTGCACCTCGCTCACTTTTTTGCTGGGATACAGAATCACCACATTCACACCTTCAACACCCAAAAAACCACTTGCTACCGCCCCTCCAGTATCTCCGGAAGTCGCTACCAATACGGTCACTTCATTTTTGTCGTTTCGTTTAAAATGGGATAAACATCTCGCCATAAATCGACCACCCACATCTTTAAAAGCCATGGTCGGTCCATGGAATAGTTCTAAGGCATAAGCATTTTCCTTTACCTTCACCAATGGAAAGTCAAAACACAGCGTGTCTTCAATAATCCTCGTCAGATCTTTTTCCGGAATTTCTTCACCTACAAACTGCTTGATCAACCGGTAAGCTATTTCTTCATTTGAATAATCTCGAATGTTTTTAAAAAAATCCGGGGACAGACTTTTGATCTCTTTTGGAAAGTACAAACCTTTATCGGGCGCAATACCGTTGATTACGGCTTTTTCAAAAGTTACCTCCGGAGACTGACGGTTTAGACTATAATATTTCATGCTTAATTTGATTCAACTATTTGAATACCTTCCGGATTTATTTTGGAGATATAGATCTGAAAGGGAATATTTTTAAAACGATATAATTTTTGAATGCTATCTTTCACGTTTTCTGCAGATTGAATTCCTTTACAAAAAGAAAATATTGAAGGCCCTGAACCGGAAATTCCGCTTCCAAGGGCTCCTTGTTTTAGAGCTGTTTTTTTTACTTCATCAAATCCGGGAATAAGTTTTGAGCGGAAGGGTTCAACTATATAATCTTGTAAAGATGCCGCAAAAAGTTCTGCATCTTGCGTATGCAGCGCATGTACAAAAGATCCAACATTTGCCCATTGTTTAACGGCAAGATCCAGGTCTACTTGTTTTGGTAAAATGGCTCTGGCTTCAGATGTTCTTATTTCAATTTGCGGGTGTAAGATAACGGCAAAAAGATCTTTTAGTACGGGCAATTTTAATACTTTTTGGGGCTCATCGTGTTTTACCAAGGTGAATCCTCCTAATAATGCGGGAGCCACATTATCAGTTATGGGAAAGCCACATGCCAGTCTTTCACCTTCTCTGGCAAAGTCAATTAATTCAAATTCATTAAATGGCTTACCTAATAATTGATTTATGGCAAATACAGTTCCTGCAGCACTGGCGGCACTGCTGCCAATTCCGCTACCCGGTTTGATTTTTTTAACTATTTCAATCTCAAATCCAAAATTGACAGGATTCTTTAGACCCTCCAAAAGAGCCAAAGCTGAAACACCGGCAACATTTTTTTCGGTTTCAAGAGGTAAATCCATGCCCGCGATCTTTGTTATTCTGACGCCTTTTTCAGCAGTTTTTAATATGGTCATGTGATCACCAATACCATCTAAACAGCAGCCAAGCACATCAAAGCCACAAGAAATATTAGCGACCGTAGCCGGTGAAAAAATGGTTATTTTGTTCATGCTACATTATTTATTGATGGTTCTGATGATATCGCCAAAGATACCCGAAGCAGTAACATCGCTTCCCGCTCCTGCACCTTTTATAATGAGTGGTTGATCGGCATACCTAGTGGAATGGAACAAGACGATATTATCTTTTCCATCGAGGTTGTAAAAGGGATGATCCTGTGGAATCTGTTCCAATTTTACTTTTGCCTTTCCCCGATTAAAAGATGCTACAAATTTTAATTTGGAATTATTTTTTTCGGCATCCTCTCTTAACTTAATGAAGTGTGCAGCGTCAGTTTTCAAACTTTCCATGAAAGCATCAACACTTTTAGCTTCTAATGAAGCTTTGGGTAAAAAGCTTTCATTTTCAATATCAGATAATTCCATTTGAATTCCACTTTCTCTAACCAGAATCAGGATTTTGCGCATCACATCCACACCACTCAGGTCTATACGAGGATCCGGTTCTGTGTATCCTTCTTCACCGGCTTTTTTTACAACATCGTAAAAGCTATTATTTTCATCAAAATTATTAAAAATGAAGTTTAGGCTACCTGAGAGCACCGCTTTAATTTCTTGAATTTCATCTCCTGAGTTGACCATATTTTTGAGGTTATCAATAATGGGTAAACCTGCTCCCACATTTGTTTCAAATAAATAAGGAGCATTGTATTCTTTTGAAAGTTCTTTAAGTTGATAATAGTTTGCATAATCTGATGAACTCGCTACTTTATTGCATGCCACAACAGCAATGCTCTTTTGCAAGAATTTTTTGTAGTAGGTGGGGACTATATCATTTGCAGTATTATCTACAAACACACTGTTTCTCAGGTTTAGATTGATTACATGATTGTAAAACGCATCTAAATTTGATTTTATTTTCGAACTTTGAAGTTGGCTTTTCCAATTTTCCAAATCAATCCCTTCCTCGTTAAAAATCATTTTTTTTGAGTTAGCAAGGCCAACAACTTTCATTTCCAAATGTAATTTATTGACCAGATAAGATTGCTGTTGTTTGATCTGTTCCAATAATTTGCCACCTACATTTCCAACACCAACAATGAACAAATTTATTTGCTTTAATTGGTTTTCGAAAAATGCTGTATGCAATGAGTTCAGTGCTTTTTTTGCATCTTTTTTTGCAATGACCGCCGAAATATTTTTCTCGGTTGAACCTTGGGCAATGGCTACAATATTTACGTTGTTATTGCCCAAACTGCTAAACATTTTACCACTAATTCCCTGATGTGATTTCATATTTTCTCCCACCAAAGCAATAATGGCCAAATCGTTTTCAACCGTTACGGGATTAATCTTTCTCAGAAAAATTTCATATTCAAAAGCTTTGTCTACAGCAATTTTAGCATTTTCTGCTTCTTCTTCGTCAATAGCAAAAGAAATGGAATGTTCGCTAGACGCTTGCGTGATAAATTTGACATTGATGTTTTGTTGTGACAAAGCACCAAAAAGTCTCTTTGAAATACCCGGTACCCCTACCATTCCGTTTCCTTGTAGGGTAAGTAAAGAGATTTGTTCAATATGACTGATACCTTTGATCGTATTTTTACCTGCCACAATCTTTTCAGCGATTAAGGTTCCTTGGTCATCGGGAGCCAAGGTATTTTTGATCAAAATTGGTATTTTTTTATCCATGGCCGGTTGTATAGTAGGAGGATAGATCACCTTTGCACCAAAATGGGAAAGTTCCATGGCTTCTTGATAGGTAATCTGTTCAATAGGCTTGGCTTGTTTTACTAATTGAGGATTTGCTGTGAACATACCACTCACATCGGTCCAAATTTCTAAAAGTTCAGCATCCACTGCATTGGCTGCAATTGCTGCCGTAAAATCAGAACCCCCTCTGCCAAGTGTTGTAGCATTATTCTTTTCATCAGTTGCAATAAATCCCGGCATGACAATTACATTCTTATCTGTCGCCTGCACTGCATCCTTAATATTCTTATAGGTCTGAGCATAATGAACCGTTGCCTTGCTGTAATGACTGTCAGTTTTAATCATCAATCGGCTGTCTAAAAGTTTACACTTCATGCCTTTTAATTTCATTGCTTCAGTTATGACAAATGAAGAAAGAATTTCACCTACACTGACTATTTTAGCCAAGGATTTTTCTGAAAGATCATTTAACAAATACACTCCTTTTAAAGTATCTTTAAGTTTATGCATTTGGGCCATGACAAAATTTGCAGATTTTTGTTGGTGTTGCTCTCCAAATAATTCATCAATGGCCTCTTTGTGTTTTGTCTGGATTTCCTTTAAGACATTTACATATTCTTGATCTCCTTTTACGGCAAGTTGAGAAGCTTTGATAAGAAGATTTGTGACGCCTCCCAAAGCTGATACAACTACAATATTTTTTCCTTTTTTTTGAGATACTATCTCTACAACTTTTTGAATATTTTTTGCAGAACCTACAGATGTTCCGCCAAACTTTGCGACTATCATGGTTTGTGGACTAAATTTTAAATCTTAAAAAATTACAATAAATATACTGAGTGAAAATAGAAAACCCCTCAAGGGGTGGTGGTAGTTGTTTT
>CAZWAN010000095.1:3249-8814 GCA_964631875.1 uncultured Flavobacteriaceae bacterium | reverse complement strand
AAAGGCAAAGGCACTTACAACTGTAATTAATTTAAAGATTTTCATAATTTTTAACATTTTAAGCTTTTGAGATTCTGAATAGATTACGAATTAAATATATTATTGTAATCCAGATTCCAAATATAATAAAATTCGCAATGATTAATAAATACATTGGCGCTTTATTTTTTGGCGACCACATAGTCCTTTGGTCAAAAGTAGTATCTTCCACCACCGGTACACCAACCGGGGCATTGACTCTCGCCTTAACAGTTCCGTAATCATCACTTTCTGAAAGAACTACTTCCAGTAATAAATTACCGTCAATTCCGGGTATATCATTAGGAATTTCGACCATAATTGATCCTTCATCGTCGGTATTGTTGAATTCTTTACCAAACCTAAGCGGTCTTATTAAACGATCGACCTGTGTTATTAAAGATTGATCAACCAGAACACTGTCTGTTGCCGTATCTATGAGTTGAGCGGTTATATAATTCACACTGTCCTTTTCTATAACTTTTGCCAAAATTTTAGCGTCTCTTACGCTTATTGAAGTGCCGGCCCTTGTTAGTGTGTCATTCCCTTTGTACATTGCCCTAATATTATAGGTAAATGTACTGTCCATTTTAAGAGCACTCAAACCAGGTAATGTCAATCTTCCCTCTCCCTTTTCATCAGTCATCACATGACCCAATGAGATTTCGTCATCACCTACTTCATTCGATAGCATAATATGGGCACCGGCAATCCCAACATTTTGTCTGTTGATTCTGGATGTAGCCTTTACATTGATAAATACTTCACCATCCATAATTTTAACATATTGCCCATTCAAACGAACTTTATGCTTTTCTACATCCTGAGCGATAGAGAATTGTGTAAAAACTGAACAAATAATAATGGCAAAAACCTTTCTGACCATGTCACTTTTTATTCTTAAACTTTTCATGATACAACATTTGATTTATTCTCTTTAGCCTCTTCTTCATCGGCTGTTCTTTGTATAGGAATGACCGGTAAATACCTTACTAATAATGTGATTATCAATAGGGCCATTGCCAAAGTTGCAAAAGTAATTATCCATTCGTGAAAACTTGGATAATACTCTCTCCATGATTCAGGAACGCCTTGGATGGGCAAAAACGGATGTAACAAGGTGGGAGTTACAATGATAAAACGTTTCCACCATGATGTAACCACAACAATTATACTTACAATGAACATAGCCTTTGGTTTCCTGCCCTTTTTAAACAGAAGTACAATAATCGGAATGATTAAACCTCCTATGGTGACGAACCAGAACATAGTAGCATAATGCCCTTTGAACAAGGTTTCCAGATGCAATGCTTCATCTTTTTTAGCAGTAATTAGGGGTAAGAAATATTCATTAATGGTAAAATATAAATAGATCATGCAGGTCAAAGCCAACAATCTTCCCATCTTTTCAAAATGCATTTCTGTGATGTATTCTTCTAATTTTAGAGACTTTCTCACAACAAAGATAACAGCCACAAGAGCACCCACTCCTGCTACGGCGGCTCCGGCAATGAAATAAGGTGCAAGACTTGAACTATCCCACCCAACACGGTAGGTTGTAGAAAACAACCAGGCATCTATGGTTTGAAGAATGATCCCAACGGGTATAATTAAAGTGGCTACAACTTTTATAGATTTAGCAAGAATAGCTTTCTGCTTGCTACTTCCCTTCCAGTTGAGGGAGAAAAAACCATATACTTTACTGCTTTTTGGTTTCTTATCCTTAAAATAGTTCTTGAGCAGGGCGAAATCCGGAATTAACGGAAAGAAAAGTAATAAAATAGCAACTGTCATGAATGTTGGAATGATAAATACGTCCCAGGTAATAGGTGATTGAATTCTGGCATGGATGAACAGATTCAACAAACGATCAGGTCGCGCCATATCAATGATGATGGTTAGTCCCGCCATAACGATAGCTGCGACAGTAATTATTTCTGCAATCCGAACAATGGGCGTTCTCCATTCCTTTCCGGTTAATCTTAAAATAGCCACAGCGATTGCACCCACAAAACTTGTAGCTACGAAATAAACGAAATTGGAAATATATACCCCCCAAAGCATATAATCTCTAAGATGAGTAACTTCTTGCCCTTTGATGATCTGATCTACATAGGCAATAAGGCCGGCAATAATGACCAACACTAAGAAAACAACCCAGATTACCCCTTTTTTAGTAAATTCTCTGGGCGCTAAATCGTTTAAAAGTTTATCATAATTTTTCATGATTCTTCATTTTTATCAACAGACTTAAACTCATCGTAATTTTCCAAGCCATCTTCAAACTCTACAAGACGATCTACAGGAGGTAAATAGTAAACACTCGGCTCCGTTCCCAGACCTTCCATCAAACGATAACCGGCTTTGTCTTTTAAAAGTTTACTGAAGCGCAAAGTTTCCTCGCCATTGGTAACGGTATCTTCATATTTATCACCAAAGTAGAAAACACCATTCGGACAAGCTGTTACGCAATGTGGTAATTTGTTCTCCTGAACGGCGTGCGGACAAAAATCACATTTGTCAACAGTACCTTTGATACTGTGATGTCCTTGATGCTCAGGAGTATGCTGATGACCAGTCAGGTCGATATTTAACGTGACCTCCTGATTAGGTTCACCCCAATTGAAAACCCTGGTCGAATAGGGGCATGCTGCCATACAAAAACGACAACCTACGCATCTTTCATTGTCTATTAATACCAGACCATCTTTCCTTTTAAAGGTTGCTCCAACCGGGCATACGGTAACGCAAGCCGGCTGATCACAATGTTGACAGGTTGTTGGCATCCAATAGGGAGAAGTATCCTTCGTTTCCTGCATCTTATAAACCTTCAACCATGCATTGTCTCCTGTAATATAATGGTGTTTGTTACAAGCAGACTGACAAGCCAATGCATTTTTACATTTTGCGAGATCGATGACCATCACAAATTTTCTATTTGGTATGCCCTCTCTTACATTGTACTTATCCTCCGTATCATGATGGTGTTCAACTTCGTGTACTTCTGAAGAATCTACTTGAATCAAGGTGCCATCGGCAGTCATTAACTCAATAGTTTCACCCTCATTTTTGGCATTTAGTTTTGAGGTAAGTTTAGAAATCCCCATACCTCCTACAACTGCCGCAAGTCCTAATTTCAATCCCTTATCGAGAAAATTACGCCTGGGATTTTTATTTTGTTCCTCCATAATGCTTTAGATATTTATCAAAGTTTTTTACCTAACCAGTTCAACAAACCTTTATTTGAAAGATTCTTTTGAACTACTTTAGATTTTTGAATAGTGCTAGACCTTACTTTTACTACCGTTCCGTCAGGTTTTAACAGCGTTTGAAATTCATCTTCCTTCTCTTCTGGTTCAGATTGAGTTGGTTTTCCGATACCCAGAAAGGGAATCAATAAAGCACTTCCCAAAATGGGCAGCATACTTCTTCGGCTAAGTCGGTTTCCTTTTGAAGGTTTTTTTTCCATGATTTTTTTGCATAAAAAACGGCAAAACAAATTTCCCCCTATTCTGCCTTGCCGTTTTGTTAAACTAACTAAAAATTATATACCCTTGTAATGTTGAATCCTAATAGGATGTCTCCATTAAAGAAATCATTTGTGTTCCACATATAATTTTGCTGAGGAACAATCCCATGTAAATTGCTTACAAAAATTTGGAAAGCATGCGCTGAGGTAGCAAATTCAAAACCTAAACTCAATCCGGGATTGTTTGAATAATTGCCGTCATCAGTTACATTGTCAAATTGTGTGATCGGTTGACTATAGTCTACCAAAATAGAAGTTTGAGGAGATATTTTATATCGTGCACCAAAAGCGATGGCAAAACGATCATTTTCCATTCCTTCTTCCACTAAATTGAAATGAGAGATACTCGGTGCAACCTGCAAAGAGAAATTAGGGCTGAATCTTCTGGATATAATGATCTGGTGGAAATATGAATATCGATCTTGATCATAATTAAAATAGTCACCAGGATTTTTTTGCTTTAAAGCATTGTAAACGAAATTACCGTAATAAGTTACATTGACCGGTATTTTACCCGATCTCGTTTGTTTTAAAATACCAACCTTTAAATCAAAATCTTGCAACCGTTGATTTTTTGTTGTTCCGTAACCTACAGTAAGCCAATCCAAGATGGCGTAGGATAGACCTAATCTGATGTTGGAAGCTCCCCAGATACCTGCCATATCATTTTCGTCAAAATTGATGGTACCAAACCTGTGGTTCATTTGCACTTCCATCGTATTTCTCTGAAATAATACATCAGTTGGATTATCTACAATAAACGAACTTTCAAAGGCACGGCGTTCGGGCTTATCGACAACTTCTTCTTGCACCTCTTCTGAAGCAGAATCATCTTCTTGAGCCAAAGCTAAAAAGGGAAATGCTAAAAAAATAAGAAGTAATGTTATATATTTTTTCATGATTATCTTGCTTTATTGTTAATTATTCTTGGCTCCTTGATCAATCCAACCTTTCACCAAACCGATATTAGTACTAGACAATTTGGCTCCCGGAGGCATTAAAGGAACACCATTTGTCCCTAATAAAGAATGATATAATATGCTGTTATCTGCATCTCCTGCTAGAACATAACCGCCGTTTAATAAGGCATTATAAGAATTTGAAGGTCTTAGGTCAGGTGCAACTGTACCCTTATGGCAGTTTACACAATAGTCAGCCCAAATAGGCATGATCTGCTCGCTATATGATATATCATCTGGGGGTGGAATAATTTCTCCATCATCAACAATCACTGTATCGTAATAACAGGATTGTAAAAAGAGCATTCCCACACTAAACAGAACTATTTTAAATAGTTTTTTCATTTTACTCAGTTTTAATTTTAACTTAGGTTAACTCAATTATGTCTTGAACAAAACACAAATCAATTAAATACCATTTTGAGAATTTTGGGTGTTTTAAAAAAAGTTCAGAAGCAAAATTCCTTCTGAACTTTTCCTTTTTCCCAAATATTAGTTTTGTAGAGCCTCGATAGAGTTTTTCAATAAAGCTCTTGTATAGGCAGGGTTGTGGACACCTTTACTTTGGTCTTCATCTAAAGTTTTGTAGTTCCACATTGCTTGAGCAACATTTGCCGGCCAAACACCAGACACAGTACTTCCGGATGCAGTAATGGCACCTTTTGCCAATAACAAGTCGTGTAGTGTAGCAAAATCTGCTTCAAAACCATTGATTCCATTTTCAAAAAGACCCTCAAGAATTTCTTCTGTCATAGTGTCATGACAAGCTGTACAGGCGTTCAATGAAACATTGAATGTATGGCTTCCATTATCTGCTGCTGTGGCTTCGTTCATGTGACAATTAACACAAGAAGACCCCGATCTATGTGTAGCAGAACCCGGCACTGGATAGGCGGTAGTTCCTACCACATTGGCACCCATAATTCCTTCGAGCATTGTTGCTTGTGGACCATGGTGCGGTCCAAATCTGGAACTGGTTACTTCATAATCGTCTGTTGGACCAGGAACTGCATAACTATTTCTTGGCTGGTGACAAGTGATACAGTTGTTACTGGATCC
>CAZWAN010000095.1:0-3149 GCA_964631875.1 uncultured Flavobacteriaceae bacterium | reverse complement strand
CCGTTGATACCATCTATACCATCAACACCATCTACACCATCAAGACCATCGGCACCGGGAGGACCGGGAATTGGGTCTGTTGTACATGACATGACCAGGATACTGAGTGCTAATAAAAATAGCGAACTAATTGATTTAAGTGTTTTCATAATATTTGAGATTAACATATTCTTTTAAATAATAGTTAAATTTAGAAATACATCAATTCTCAAAATATGATAAATGTCATGTGCAAAAAAATGTTAATTATCTGTATAACAAGTAGTTAATTTCAATTTAAAAGGATTCTAAATAAAATGTTAAAAAAAAAAGGAGAGTTGGTTACAAACTTAAGTAACTTTTGTAACGAAATAGCTCAACTATTTTTACCATACTACACCTGAAAACCGGGTAAAAAACTTCCTAAGAATGATGGCTTTTTGAGGTAAAGAAATTTAAATTGGAAAATAAGGTGTATTGGCTATTATTGCCTGGGGTTACTATTAAAAGTTCCAAATCTCTTTTCTAAAACGACTTTTCTGTAAGAAAAGATTTCTTTCAGCTTTTTTTCAATGAGTAAACCATTGGCCATGGCACCTAAAAAGCCGAAAGGTGGCTGGTAAGTAATGATGTCTTTCATAAAAACACCATTGTCAATAGGGGCGAGATGATGTTGGTGATGCCACATGGCATAAGGACCTATTCTTTGTTCATCTATAAAAAATTCCAGCTCTTTCACTTGTGTGATCTCGGTGAGCCAATCCATTTTGATGCCCAGCAATGGGCTTACTTGGTAACCAATAATCATTCCTGCATACATTTTTTCAGGAAGGCCTGGGGTTATGACTTCAAAACCCATATAATCCGGAGTAATCTCCTTTAAATTAGCAGGCGATGAAATAAAATCCCATAATTCATCCACAGAACGATGAAAACTTTGTTCTTGTATAAATTGATAAAAGGCCATTAAGCGTTTCTTAATAATTTCAATTCCTGAAGCAAACTTTTTGCTTCTTCAAATTTTTGGTCACTTTCTTTTTTGTTTGTCTGAGAAAGATCAAACCACTGATCTATTAATTTTTTGATCCTTGCTTTTAACTTTTCCTCATGTGACAAATAATTCTTGTTTGCTTTCATGATTCTTAAAGTAACAGGTTTGTAAACTAATGTAAGGTTCATTTTGCCGATTTAAAAAAAATCGGCGGTATGGGGGAGCCGCCGATCTTCATCCTAAAATCTATGTTAACTAATTATGAAAAAGGGGTTCATTTTAAAGATTGGGCAACAAAACCTTATCAATTGCATGGATAACTCCATTGCTTCCGTGCACATTTCTCTCAACTACTGCAGCGTCATCACCGCCAGACTTATCTTGTAAAACAATTAGATCGTCGATAATAGCTTTCACTTTCAGTGTTTGCCCATTAAGCATGATTATATTTTGGCCTTCCACTAGGTCGTAGCTGAATACTCTAGCACCTGCAGCATGGTAAGTTAATATCTCCCTGATTTGGGCTTCTGTCAAAGTTGGAATCACACTGGCGATCTCGCCAAATGCCGCATCGGTTGGTGCAAATACTGTGATGTTACTAGATCCTTTGATAGCCTCAGTAATATCAGCGTAGGCCGGGTTTGTCAACAAACTTACGAGAACTGTAAATTCAGATGCTCCACCATTATCTGCCAAGGCTGCTGCGATATCTACAATATCTCCTGCGGGCGGAACCAAAGTTCTGTCAATGACATGGATTACTCCGTTATCTTTTTCGATATCCACCGCGCTAATAGCAGTTAAACCATTGATCAAAACTCGTTGGTTGAACAAATAACCGAGATAAATGTTTCCTCCATTCAGAGTTTCGGCAATTCCACTTGCAGGCAATTGAGATGATAATACCTTAGCACCTAATACATGATATAATAATATTGGTGTTAGATCATCTTTAGATAATCCATCTAAAGAGGTAATTCCTGCTTTCACAAAGGCGGCATTATCGGGTGCAAAAACTGTAATATTATCTGTAGTAGAAACCGCATCTAATAACTCTGCCTTTCTAAGCGCAGCTGCCAATACTGTAAAATCTTTATTAAATAAAACTACTTCTCCAATATTTCCAACAGCGGTTGCCACATAAGAAGGTAGTAAAACTCCATCCACCGCATGTATCACCCCGTTAATGGCTGCTACGTCAGCAGCAATTACATTGGCATTGTCTATTTTCACACCGTTTCCACTAACATCAACAGTAACAGATTCACCGGGTAACAATGTTGGTACACTTCCATTGCTTAATTCATCAGAGAAAACAGCTCCCCCTAAAATATGATAGGAAACAATTTCTTTTAAGATTCCGGTAGGAATATCATTGATACTGTTTTTACCTAAGGCAGCAAGTGTTGCATCGAAAGCAGCATTTGTAGGAGCGAAAACTGTTAAATCTGCTGTTGGATCATTAGCAGCCGCTAATAGATCTGATAAGTCAGGTAAGCTTAAGATCTGTACCAAAGTACTGAAATTTGGATTTGATGCTGCTATTTGAACAATAGTCTGTGCAGCAAAGTCATCCGGAATCAAAACTTCATCAATCATATGAATCACACCATTTGACGCTTTTATATCTGCATCTGTCACCATCGAAGAACCGTTTAAAGTGACAGAGTTACCGTTTACATCAACAAGTATTGTCTGTCCAGAAAGGGCAGTGTTCACTTCACCATCAGATAAATCTTTGGCATATACTTTACCATTCACTACATGGTATTGCAACAAGGCCGTTAATAAGGTAGGATTACCTATAATATTGTTCAGTGTTACGGGATCTAATTTCGCGAAAGCTGCATTTGTTGGTGCAAATACGGTGAACGGTCCTGTACCGGATAAATAACTTGTTAACCCGGCTGCTTGAATAGCACTTACCAAAGTGCTCAATTCTGCATTTCCTTGAGCCACTTCTACTATGTTCTTCGACGGCTTATCATCGTCGTCGTTACAACTTGACGCAAATGTCAAGAGTCCTATCATTAATACAGAGAGAAAAATTCTCCCGGCTGCTTTTAAATGGTTTGAAATTGTTTTCATGTTTAACTTTTTATATTATTTGTTAGACAAATATAAAAACTTTTTCTATATTTGTTCAACTTTTTAATTTATTTTTTAAATAAAAAAGGTA
>CAZWAN010000094.1:0-8929 GCA_964631875.1 uncultured Flavobacteriaceae bacterium | reverse complement strand
GTTGTTAGGCCACAAGAAATCTTTTTATCGCGAATGGCTTTTAAATAAATGGAAGTGTAACCCTGCTGAAGTTTATCCAAAATGACAAGTATTGCTACAGAAATTAAGCTAATGCAATTAAATGACAATGTTTTTGAAATTCAAAATAAAGAAAAAGTAGCACCAGCTATTTGGTCATATTTTTGCCTTAAGATGATCCTAAACAGCCTCAGGGGTTAAATTGCAGAAACTCTTTTTTTATGCTTTTCATTTTCGTCAGATCAAACACCAAATCTCTCTCCCCATTTGTTTCGTTCAATTCGACATAAATTTTCTTCTCCCTATTCAAACTGAATTTGGGTAGAACAATTACAAATTCCTGTTTTGAGTGGGCAGGCACAAGCTCAGGAAATTTGTACCTGTATATAGAGCTGATCTCCATGGTTTGCTGAGATTTACTGAACAAACCACTTTTATCTCGATTGAAAAACTTCAAATATTTCAGGTTGTAGGGAATCGATGATCCGTTGTCCAGTTCCATCAAATAATAAAATGCTCCATCTCTAAAAGCCCTGTCTTTCATGCTCAATCGAATTCCATATTTTTTCCTCGATTGATTAAGGGTTCTTCTTGAATTACTTAGAAATGACCTACAGTTTGATTGATACTTGTCAAAATCCGGGGTCTCTGCCAAGGGTTTTGAAACTTTCGTTGCAGCATCTAAACTTTCAGTTCTTTTGCCAAACACTTCATTCCCTAAACTGGCCTTTTCGCTAATAAAATGATTGAGCGTTTTTAAATCTTTCTTGTACTTAAGCCGATAAGAATAAACCATTCCATCGTTGGTCAATACCAAAAGATTGCTGTCCTCTCCTTTCTGGGCTTGCAGCAGTCCAAAATAATTTTCTTCCTGTTCATTAAAACTAAATACAAATTGATCCTTACCCGTTATTCCTTGTCGTATGGGCCGGGGAAAAAACAAGGAAACAACCTGTGATTCATTGGCATAAAGGGTGTCCAAAATCCTGGATTGAGCAGGTAGGGTCTGCTGAATTATTAAAAAAAGAATTAAACTTATTGCTTTCATAATGTTGGTTTTAACAGTAATTGATAATGATCTGTGATGGTCACCTTTAGTCTTTTGTTGGACTGCTGAAAAACTTTCTTGACAACATCCAAAGACGGAACCCCGGGAATGTTTACCTGGTCTACCAAATCCGTAAGTACTTGATTGGATACTTCTGTTTTAAAATTGTTTTCTACATAAATCCCCTCATTGCCATCTTGCAGGTCAAAAGCTTTTAAACTCACTTTCTGTTGATTGATGTTGGTGATATGAATGAGTGTTCTATTGGGTTTAAAACTCACAAAACCATACAGAAATGAGTTCTTAGGGACCTTCTTGCCATTGATGGTAGATTCCTTTAGGGTTATCAATGTAAGTCTTCCGTAGGCTTGTACTTGTTGTTTCCCGTGAACTTCAACAAGTATGACGGAATCTGTGTTTTGATTCAATTTTTCTTCCTTTTCAGTTTTGGGAATGCTGGAGAAAAAGTCAACATGATTCTTGGCAAAATCAATCTTCTTAATTGATTTTGATTCTTCCCCTTTAGTATGGCGGACGGTTTCATTGATCTTTGTTCCTTTTTCTTGTTTCTTTCTATAGGTCTGTTCCTCATAATTGATCCTTCCCTCCTTGTAAATACTATCGACTAACCTTTGTTTTTCTCGATCGATTAAACTGGGGTCATAGCGTCCTGAAGAATCCAACATGCTTTCATCGTAAATACTCGGGGCATTAGTTTCCCGAACTTCCTTTAGGTCATTCAATGCGTCCAACTTGGATTGATAAGTCTCCTGGTCTTCTTTTAATTCCGGTATAGGAATTTTACCGGTGTCTAAACTTGGAATCTCTTCTTCACCCAATATCATCACACTGTAGACCAGCACAAAGAGCAATGCCATACCGATGAGTACAAAAAAGACCAACTTATTTTTTTGTGATTGTATCATGTTCCTTAAGTTTTAATGGTTTTTTTATTAATTCCCTTCGGGAATCTTTCTTAGGCTGTTCTCAAAAAAATCCGTGATTAGCAATCCATGGGTGTTCTTCGGAAAATTTCTGTCTACTTGGATTAGTTTTCCCGATGTCTTCAATTCGTAGGCATCTGTTACCGTGCCCCGATTTATTTCAAAAAGCACTGTAGTTTCAAAAGTATAGGGGGTACTTTGTATATCTACCTTAGAAACTATACTTGTAAGGTTTTGAACCAAGGAGTACTGTATCAATCTATTGTACACACCATCGGCTTTCTTTTGCCTGTACAAGGCATCCACCGAACTGTTACCCAACCACAAGGCTTTGTCCAAATTCTTTTCAAAATTACTGGCATCAATTTGATAAAAATACCGGTGAAACAATTCCAAATGTGCCAGAGCTTCTACTTCTAAGTTTTCATATTGGGACACTACTTTAAGCGGAATAATACTTCCGTCCGTATTGACTACAAAGGCCTGGTCTCTGGATTCCTTGTAGATCCGCAGCAAGGTCACACCCGAAGCCAAACTTATAAGGGTAGAAGAAATTACTACCGCCAATACGATTAAACGGTTGAACTTTAAGACGGAATAGATGTTTTTATACGGTGTTTTCATACTTTTTTATTACTGTTTGGTTTTTCTATGCACTGAATAACCTGAGTACAAAAGTGGTTGCCCTTCGGTACAATTTGAATTTTAACATGACAATAAAAGAAATGGATCCGAGCTCCACCAAAATCCTTATGCCGCTGTTGTCTGTGCTCGAACCTATAAGGTTTGTCCAAAAATTGGTATTGATCTCTGTATAAAGGTTGTTTACAAAAACATTGACTAAGAAAAAGGCAGGTACCAACATATACACTCCGGCGTAGAGTTTAAAAAAATTGTATGCCAGATTCCTGAACTTTTCAAAAACAGCCAAACTGATTACCAATGGAAAAAAAGCTTGCATTATGCCCAACAAAAAAAATCGCTCCGCCAAAAAAAGTGGGTAAATAAACAGATCCAGGATCCACAAAAAAATTCCCAGAACAAAAGAGATGATCTTCAAGCCGTATAACGGCGTAACCAAGGCCTCAAAAAGTAAAGTCATGGCTTGCTTGGTGGCTTCCAATGCACCCACTTCTTGTTCAAGTGCTACATCTTGCAATTGCAACGGAAGGAGTGCCGGAGCCGTATTTCTGTATTGGGTTTCTACAGCCACAAGGATATTGTCAAATACCTCCAATACTTGCGTGGAAAAAATAACAAGCAAAACAATAGTAAAATTCTTGATCAGATCGGTGGGGGTTAAACCCCAGGTATACCCGTCCTTATCAGCTGCTCCTTCCTGATATTTTTTTAAAATGTTCACCAAGAAAAACAATACTGCAAGGACTTTCATTCCCGTTATGGTATATCTTGAAAAATCACTATCTTTAATCGTGGTAAAGACGGTGTCCAAGTACTCCAATCCGATACTGAGACTTTGCATTTTTAGTAGTAAACGGTTCTGTTGTTAATCTTTTCTTGCATGGCCCTTAATGATATGATCTCCTTATACACCCTGGTCTTTTGATTGATTTGCACAATCATTTCTTGGGAGGCTTGCTCCTTCTCTTTCAGGATTTCTGTGCGTTCGGCATCGGTCATTTTAAAATAATCTTTCGATAGAATTTGTTGTACAAAATCCCAATCGTCTAATGCCATTTCAATTATGCTGTTAAAGGAACTGGATATCCTGTTGATCTCATCAGGTCTGATGTGGGGAGAATTTAAGATTTGTCTTAAATCGCTCCGAACTTTATCAAACAATCGCTGATTGTTTCCGGTGATCTCTTGGATCGCCCTGAGCTGCTTTACAACGCTGCTCACCCGCTCTACCCGCTCTTTTTGTTCTTGTAAAAACTCAACTGTTTTTAAAAGTTCTGCTGTTTGCTTGGCCGATTCAATCAAAGATTTTCCCAAAGCGATAAAATTGGTGTTGTCATAGACCAACATCCCTTGGGCTTTTGTTTGAAGGGTCAATCCAATCATTAGGATCAGTGTAAAAAATTTTGTTCTCATGTTGACTTTTTTAGGGTTCTGCAATGAATAATTGTATGGCCTTTTCCATATTCTGATTTTCAGAAAATAAATCCAAAATTTGCTGGTGTTCCTTCCCATCTGTTAAATAGGCTGCATATACTTCCTTAGGAACTTCCAACCGAAAAACATTGCTGTGCTTTCCTATTTTGATAAAAATTTCTGTATACTTACGTTCTCCTACCAAATTGTTCTTGATGGATTTGAGTTGATTCAAATCATGTTGGGTGAGATTTAATCTTTTGTGTAAGGCCTGGTAACCCTTCTCATTGTTCAGACTGTATATGACCTGGGTATTTTCCAAAATACTTGCCGATGTGCTGTTGTTGGGCAATTGATTGATCGACTGTAAGATGATGCCAATGGCGCCATTCTGCTTTCTAATCGCCTGGTAGTAAAATTCTACGCTTTCCAATACATGGTCGAATTTTAACTGCTTGGCAAACTCGTCAAATAAGATAATTCCTCTTTCTTGCTTATTTCTCCAAATGGTTCTTTGGATCGCAGATTTGATCAATTTCAACATCACGGATAAAATCTCTTTGTTGTCTTTGATCTCATCGAGTTCAAAGATGATCAGCTTCTTATCTTCGATCTTGTAGGTTTGATCTTCATTGACATCAAACAAAAAACTATACAAACCATCTCCTGTGTATTCGGATAGGATATGCAGAAAATTGGGAAGGTCAAAATGTTCGCAATGGATCCGAAGGTCTTTAAAAAGTCTGTCTTTGCGCTCTTCAATAAATTTACATAGGTTTTCCAAGGAATGGTTTTCTTTGATCTCGTGGTAGTAGTGCTTCAAAATCTTTTTTAAAGAAACTTCCTGGGCTTTGGTAATGGCGGTGGGAGATGCCATCAGTTCAAAGAGGAAAGTAGCCAAGTCCTCCAAACGCTCCGGTTTTACATCATCAGCTCTGCTGATATAAAATGGATTGATCCCCAAATTCTTTCCTTCTTCATACCGCAATAGGATATGGTCTTCCGGATAGAGCTTAGCGAACTTGGCATAGGATCCTCCCAGGTCAATAATGACCATTCGAACCTCACTTTCGAAATACTGTCGTATAATGTTGTTGGCTAAAAAAGATTTTCCTTCCCCGGTTGGAGCAAAAATGGCAAAGTTTCTGGCCTTAATTCTTTTCTTTTGTTCATCCCATAGGTCTTTGTAAACGGGGATGTTAAACACCCTATCGTTGAACAATACTCCTTTTTCATCGGATTGATAACTGCTGTTGTTGATCCAAAGACACAAGGCATGTTTTAAATCGGCGACATAAAGATCTTCATTGGAAAAATTTGAGGCAAAGCAGGGGTAACTGTTTAAAAAATAGTGTTTTCGCTCCTCTCCATTGGGATAATAGGGCACCATATCCAATTCCTTGAATGCCGTTTTTATTTGCGTGGCAATCTGGGAAAGACCGGTTTCACTTTCCGTCCAAAAGACAACATTGAGGTGCCCTCTACAAATTCTGGATTGATCATCTTCGTGAATCTGTGCTACTATCTTTTCAATTTGTTGAAGCACTATCTTGTTCTGTGTCCCAAAATTGGTGCTCTTTTTCAACTCCTCAATTTTCTTGTCGAGCTGTCTCCTCCATTGCTGGGTATCATCCAAATACAAGATCTGATTGACGATATGATGTTCTTTTAAGCTAAGCCCAAGTTCATCGATAAGTCCTCCATGAAAAATAAATTCATCGGTGGTAAATTTGTGATTGGGTCTGCTGCTGTGAAATTGCTCTCCAAAACATTGTTCATGGTTTATCGCCATAACATCAAAGAAGTTATCTCCTATTTGAATACTTTTTTTATCCAGTAGGACGTCGGTATCAAAATCTTCATTAAATCCATTAAAATATTGGTAGGTCTGCTCTGTAAATTGCTCTTCGGAAAGGGCTTTAATTTGTATCTTTTTCGAATTCTGCAAATAGTTTACTGCATCTTTGACCGAGCCAACAAATTGCTCCAAAGGTTGGTCCACTTTTTTGACAATCCCTTTCTCGACTTGTACAAATGGATTGCTATACTTTTGGGTTTGTTGGGCTTTGTTAAACGGCCAAAGAAAGTAGAGATATGATTTGTGTTCAATAAAACTTCTCCCTTCAAAGTAATTGGCGGTTGCTCTGGCTAAAAAAGTGGAACTTGGAAGGTCGTGGGCTTTAAAAGTCTTCTTGCAGTAAATATCCTGTTTATGGACTATCGTTCTCGAAGGCAAGGCTTTAAACGCTTGAAACCACATACTGTGTAAATCCTCAAAGTCCTTTTCTGATTGGCTGTAGATCTCCGGAAGCTCTAGTTCATAGCCCATCAGGACATTGCCATTGCTGGCAAAGACCTGAGATCCCATGCTCCCCATGATGGGAAAATATCCTGATAAATTAATTTTCTTCATACTGAAAGTGACTTGACTTCTTATTGATCAGGCTATCGGGGTACACTTTTTTAAAGTGAACCCCATTTGACTTTTGGGTTAATTTTAGAAATAATACATACAAAACAACATTCAGAGCCAGGCTTAGGATTACACCTGTAAGACTGAATGAAAAAATGATGTACAACATAGTTCCAATCACAAGTATCATCATCAGTGCAAAATAAAGCATCGATAACCCCATGATATAGCCCTGCTTTCGGATATGTCGGTAGGTCTCAAACTTTTTCATCAGACAACAATTCCAATGAGATAGGTAAATATCCCAACCACCGCTCCGGCAATAAGTACAAAAACCAAAACCCGGGTAATTCCTTTTTTTAAATCTGCATTCTCACCAAAAAAATGTCCGGCATTGAATAAAAAGCCTATCAGAAAAATAACTCCCAAAATAATGGGAAAGATCGTACGGATCGTCGTGGCGATATCATCTACCGAAGCTTCTATCCCTCCAATCTGTGCAAAGGTGGACAGGCTCATCAAACTAAACAGGGCTAAAAAATATTTGTTCTTTCTTGTCATGCGTATTGCGTTTTGATTAAACTTTTGCTTTTGGAAAATTACAATATATTTGTACTTAATATGCTGATATACAGCCTTTTGTTTATAATTTTAATTTTGTTTTCAATTGCTGTTTTTTGATCTTTCGTCCTTACTTTTTTTAAAATTTTTAATTTCAATTGTACTGCTTTGAAGATTCAGGTGTTTTTATCTTTCAGATTTTTTTTCTCCGAAAAAGTCACTTTTCTGCTTTTCATGCTGATGTTTTGCTCTGCTTTATCCCAAAAAAAAATCATCTTAATTGATCCGGGACATGGGGGCTTTGATTGGGGAGCTCAAAGTGAATCGGGAAAATCTGAAAAGGATATTGTCCTCCAAATTGCCCTAAAAATGGTTGAACTGAATCTCTTTTTCGGGCAGGATTCTTTGGACATTTATTTAACTCGGTCCAAAGATCAGTTCATCTCGTTAAGCGATCGTTCTTTGCTTGTCCAAGGCCTGAATCCAGATTTGTTCGTTTCCATCCATTGCAATGCCGCTCCTGCATTTGCGCAGGGTATTGAGGTTTTTGTGGATGATTCACATTGGATACAAGATGTTTCCAACATCCGTGCTTCTACCCTATTGGCTCATCTATTACTCCAAGAAGTTCAAGAAAAATTGCTTTTTAAAAATCGAGGGGTTAAGTCTGCTAATTTTCAGGTGCTCAGAGAAACAATCACCAATTGCCCAGGGGTTTTGATCGAGATTGGTTTTTTAACGGATGAACTGGAAGGTGCCTACTTGGGCAAATCTTCGAGCATAGATGCTTTCGCCCTGGTCATTTTGATGTCAATCTTTAAATTTTATACCTCATGAAGGATGCGTTTTTAAGTTTAACCAAGCTGCTTAAGGAATTGTTCTTTGCCCTTTGGAAGAATTTTTCCCTGGTGATCAAAAAGAAAAAAGAAAGCCAAGGTAAGCACTGATCGTGCTTGATTTCTTGCTTTCTCTTTTCTTTTTCTGGTTTTCGTTTCTCTTTTGAAAATAGGGCTTACTACAATCGTTTGTCGGTCGAGCCGGGTTCAAAACTCAGCACATTGAACATCGAACGCATTCTGGATCGTACCCTTTGTCCATAGCGCTTTTCTAACTCCACAGCATTGAGGTTGGTCGTGAGGTGGGTAATGGTTTTGTGTGCGATAAAAAGATCGTACCGATTCATTAGAATCTCCGCCATTACATTGCATTGGGTTCCGTAATGGCTGTAATGGATCTCTGAGCCTAAATCATCAAAACACATGGTGCCTGTGGTATCAAAATCGGCCATGATCTTAGGACCTTGCCTGAAAAAATCATACGAGATCTGTCTGCATGATTTTACTTTAAAGGGTTCAAAAGGCAGGACTCTGGGAATGAGTTTCATCAAACTGGTTTTGCCGGTTCCTACTCTTCCAACCAACAAGATGCCCTTCTGTAAATTGATTTCGTACCTCTCTGATTGGATTCGGTCTCTGACAAAATAAACCAACAGTTTGTGAACCAGTGCCTGATCAGCTTTGTGTATTTTGAAACCAATTCCATATCGCTCCTTCCCCAAAGCTTCGAGATAAATCAGTGTTTTATTCAAATCGTATTGAATTCTTTCTCCCGATTGTTCACCCAGGGTATATTCCTTATCGCCAATATTTTGTTTATAAGGGAATGTCATAATCTTTGTCTTCATTGACCATCCAGTTGGCCGTTTTCGGGACTGCTCCCCGGACGTCTTTTGTTTTTTTTATTTCATCCGCCTTTATGATCCAATTCCGAGCTGCCGCTTGCCAATTTTGTATTACTATTTTACCGGCTATTTTCCAACCGATCGATTCGTAATAATTGAAGAATTTTTGTGCCTCCATGACAGTACTTTTTTCTTCTAAAAAATAATTT
>CAZWAN010000093.1:0-9018 GCA_964631875.1 uncultured Flavobacteriaceae bacterium | reverse complement strand
ATCAAATTTAAATAAAAATTTATAAATAATGTTTTGCAAATTTGCCCAATCATTTAAATCACGCTCAAACATGACAAAAATAACAATTGCAAAAGGAGACGGAATAGGTCCCGAAATTATGGAAGCTACACTTTCAATTCTTATGGCCGCTGGTGCCCAAATTGAATATGAAGAAATTGAAGTTGGCGAAAAAGTTTATCTATCAGGGAATTCTGCAGGTATCTCAAAAGAATCATGGGATGTCATTCGCAGAAACAAAGTCTTCCTAAAAGCTCCGATTACAACTCCACAAGGTGGCGGCTACAAAAGTTTAAATGTAACAACAAGAAAGTTTTTAGGCCTATACTCCAATATTCGTCCATGTACAAGTTTACACCCCTTTGTCAAGACCAAGCATCCAGACATGGATATTGTAATTGTAAGAGAAAACGAAGAAGATCTTTATGCCGGAATTGAACATCAACAAACTGATGAAGTGGTGCAATGTCTAAAATTGATCAGTCGCCCGGGTTGTGAAAAAATTGTCCGATATGCCTTTGAATTTGCCAAAAAATACAACCGTAAAAAAGTGACTTGCTTTACGAAAGACAATATCATGAAGCAAACCGACGGGTTATTTCATAAAGTTTTTGACGAGATCGCTTTAGAATATCCCGAAATAGAAAATGAACACTGGATTATAGACATAGGTGCGGCAAAAATGGCAGATACCCCAGAAGTTTTTGACGTAATTGTGATGCCAAACCTATATGGTGATGTTCTTTCCGACGTGGCAGCTCAGATTGCCGGATCAGTTGGACTGGCAGGTTCAGCTAATATTGGTGAAGAATGTGCGATGTTTGAAGCGATTCATGGTTCTGCGCCCAGAAGAGCAGGTCAAAACTTAGCCAATCCTTCAGGATTACTTCAAGGTGCAATTTTGATGCTTAATCATATCGGTCAGACACAGGTCGCTCAAAAAGTTCAAAATGCTTGGCTTAAAACCATAGAAGACGGAATACATACTTATGATATTTACAACGAAGAAATCAGTTCTCAAAAAGTAGGAACTAAAGAATTTGCTCAAGCCGTAATTGCGAATTTAGGAAAGAAACCCAGTAAATTAAAAGCAGTAGAGTACAAGGAAGGTGAGCCCTTGAATTTGCCAAAGTTTGTTAGAAAACCTGCCAAAAGAAAAGAGTTAGTGGGTGTTGATGTTTTTGTTCATTGGTCTGGAGAAAATCCCGATGAATTGGCCTCAAAACTACAAAAGTTAAATTCTGAAAGTGTTGAATTGATCATGATCACAAACCGCGGAATTAAAGTTTGGCCTGAAGGTTTTAAAGAAACTTTTTGCACTGACCACTGGAGATGTAGATTTCAGAACAAAAATGCAAGTGTGATTGATAAATCAGAAATTGTAAAGCTATTGAGCAAAGCAATTGATCTTCAAATAGACACCATTAAAACGGAAAATCTCTATGCTTTTGAAGGTAAAACGGCTTTTTCTTTAGGACAAGGACAATAATTTTAAAATTCTACAATATGAAATTTCAACTCATTCAAGGTAATTTTTCATCCAATGATGCAATCGATATCCTCACGCATATGTTCCAAATAAAGATAAAATATCATGAGAACAAAATTGATAAGAATATGACTGAGGAGGATGTTAAAATGCGTGAAAGGAAAATCAAGCAATTACAGAATGACCTAGAGGAAGTGAAAAAGTTTATAAAACAAGGCGGAGAGTTTTCAAATCTTCAAGCCATCATCGATATTACTTAGTTCTAAATAACAAATGAAAATGGAGAACAATCAAAATTTAGTAGAAATCACTTTAATTGACGGCAAATTTTCAGGGCAGGAAGCAAAAGAAATCCTACTGCATCTCATCTTTAGTAAAATGAATTTTCATACAAAGAAAAGTCTTGGTTCTATTGAGCGAACGGGAGAACCTGATCCTGTTTCCGAACGCAGAATAGAACAATTATTAAATTCTGAAAAAGAGATCAAAGCATTGATGGAAGATTTAGCCAAAGAGAATAAAAAATTGGTCATACAATCTTCAATTAATATTAGATTAGAGTAATTATAGGTAAAACGCCTTTCTATTTTAGAAAGGCGTTTTTTTAGATTTAAAAACTAATTTGATTTCTTTACAAATTTTGTCAATATAACAATTTGCTGCCCATTTATTTTACCTTCAATCTGTTCCTCGTTGTCATAAACTAAATGGATATTTTTTACGACAGTTCCTCTTTTTGCATTGAAATTTGCCCCTTTTACGTCGAGATCTTTCATCAAGACCACCTGATCTCCATCCAATAAAATAGAGCCATTGCAATCTGTATGAACAATTTGGTTCTCTTTAGCATTTTCCAGAGCTTTGGCCCAATGCAGGGTCTCATCATCCAGATAGAATATATCCAACAAGTCCTGAGGCCATCCTTCATTTTTTAATTTTCTTAGCATTCTCCACACAAGAACCTTAACAGGGGCGTACTCTGTCCACATACTATTATTCAAACAACGCCAATGATCAGAAACGATTTTTGAATCATCAGACAATTGCTCTTTACAAACGGAGCAAACAAGTGCGGTGGTTTCGGGTTCTTCCAATTCTTTTGGAGGAACTAGATAAAGTTGCAAACCATTGTCGGAACCACACAATTCACATATATGACCACTTCTGGTTCGTAAAACATCCCATGTATCCATCTTTGAAATTAGATGTTATACATTTTCTCATAGTAGTCCTTTGCCATCCTGCGACTTGTAAATTCAGGAATCACATCAGAAATACCTTGCATGACAATTTTTTGCCAGGTAGCCGTTTTTTTATAATAAGTTGGAATGACATCCTTTTCCAAAGATTCGTACAAATTTATCGCATCAAATTCGTCTTGTTCCCAAACAGGTGCTTTAAAATCTGCCTCCGGTAGAACAAAACAATTCTTTTTATTCTTTTCAAATTCAGGAATCCAACCATCATTAACAGAAACATTAACTGACGCATTCATGGCAGCTGTCATACCACTAGTTCCTGATGCCTCTCGGGTAATTCTCGGTGTGTTCAACCATACGTCAGAGCCCAGTTTTAGCATCCTAGATAATTCTATCTCATAACCTATGAGTACCGCTAAATTCTTGTGGTCGGTTGAAAAACGAACCAGATGATTAAAAATATCAATTGCATAATAATCCATCGGATAAGGTTTTCCTGCCCAAATTATCTGAACTGGTTTATCGGAATCATTGATCATTTTTAAAAATCTTTCTTGATCAAACAATAATAGATCTGCCCTTTTATACCCTGCAAACCTCCTTGCCCAAACAATTGTCAGAACATTTGGATCCATCTTCTTACCGGTCTGTTTTTCGACCTCCTTAAACAGTTTTTTCTTTAATTCCTTTTTTCGTTTTGATAAAATGTCAGGCTTTTTATTTTCCCAAGCCTTTTTTATCTCATCATCCTGCCAAAAATTTTGATTTTGAGCATTCGTGATCGCTATAATTTTACTGATTCCATGATATCCATCCCACATTTCATTTGCCACTACTCCATGTAATTTTGAAACTGCATTTGAAATTTTCGCAAAGCGCAGGGCTGAAATGGTATAATTGATCATCCCTCCATGTATCATTTCTTTCTGTAATTCTTCGTTTGATAAAGTTCTTCCGAAGAACCCACATCTATTTAAATGTCGACCATCTCTTTCCTCATTACCGGCTTTTTCAGGAGTATGTGTAGTAAAAACCATTTGCTCTTTTTTCACTCCGCGATCTCTTAAATAGTAAAAAGCAGGTAAGCCATGCCCTTCATTGAGGTGATAAATATCTGCTCCTCCAAGGGCCTCAACCACCTTCGCACCGCCAACACCTAAAACAATACTTTGAGAAATCCTCGTCAATTCATTGGCGTCGTATAAGTGATTAGTAATTGTTCTTGACAAATGATCATTACCTTCTACATCTGTACTCAGAAAGTACATAGGTACAGTTCCAAAAGTTTCGGGTTTTAGCTTGTAAGCCCGTACTTTCACATGAGGATTATCGTGTAATTGAACCTCAACTTCAATACCTGTATCCTCTAAAAAGTCATAATGACGTTCTATAAAATTTGTACTCAATGTTTGGTCTTCATTTCTCTGTTGATCGTAATAACCGAATTTCCACAACATTCCAATACCTATCAAGTTTTGCTTAAGTTCGTATGCCGACCGCATGTGTGAACCAGCCAAAAAACCTAAACCACCAGAATAAATGTGTAAATCTTGATGAATTGCGAATTCCATACTGAAATAAGCTACTTTTTTGTTAAACTCTTTCGCAGGTTTGTAAGGCATCTCCCACATATCTTTCTTTAAACTCATTCTATCAATTTTTTAAGTTACGCGCAAATTTAAACTTTCCAATGATTTTGTAACATGAGAAAAGCCATAAATAGGTTTCATATGACAAAATATCTACGAAAACGTTATCGAACTTTAACAAGGAAGTAATAAAAATTAAAAACAATCCTTAAAATGATCCTATTTTTTGGGGAGATCTTTGTTAATTGCCTTAATTAAAAACCAGAAAACGTAAAAAACAAGATGGCCAATGATATATAATGACAGAATAAACTCATTTTCCAAATCATTTCAAATAATTCTATTTTTTCGTAAATTTCCTCTTTAAAAGATATTAGATGAAAATATATGTAATCCTTCTTCTGCTTTTGTTAATTTCATCCTGTGGATCTACTCAACAAACATATGTTGAACCGCATACGCAGGAACACCTTAGCGTTCATGAAAATTATGCTATAAATCAGCAAAGAGAAATAGCCAATAAGGAGTTTGCTCTAAAAGTTCAAGGAATTTATGAAGGACTTCTCCCTTGCGCAGATTGTAGCGGAATTGAGACAAAAGTTCAATTGTATCCGGACATGATGTATCGTTCTGAAATGACCTATAAGGGAAAATCAGTTACGCCAATTGTAACGAGCGGAAAATATTCAGTTGCTGAAAATGGTGTTATCTTATTGGGTGAAAAACCAACAGGATACAACCAGTTTATGTTTGTCACGGACCATTTAATTTTGCTTGATAAGAATGGTCAAATGATTGATGGAAGTCTAGCTGAAAAATATTATTTATATCCTCCTAATCAACAACCTGTTATGGAAAATAAAGAAGGAACACCCAATTTCTTAATAGAAAAACACCAAAGAGGTATCGATTTTTATGCGCAAGGAAATGAGCCTTTTTGGAATTTAGAAATGGATTTTGAAAAAATCATCACTTTTAACACATTGAATGGTATTAAATTTAGTTGCCCACCGGTAAAGGCAGATGTGGCCATGGATACAAATGTCAAACGTTACCGTGCTGTAACAGAATCCGGTGAAATAATAATCCAATTGAACAAGTCGAAATGCGATGATACAATGGCTGATAAATCCTATGGGTACCAAGTCAAGGTAGATTTTAAAACTTCCAAGGAATCCAATTTTACTGCTTACAGGGGTTGTGGAGATTATATTCCTGATATGCGCCTGCATGATATTTGGGCAATTGAGTCCGTAGGTGAAACAACGTTGAACCAATCAGATTTTATGGAAAAATATCCTACCATAGAAATCAACACCTATGAAGGCAGAGCCAATGGCAACGACGGATGCAATAATTTAATGGGTAGCGTGAGTTTTGAACCGGGAAAAATTGACTTTGGGCCTATGGCAAGCACCATGATGGCCTGCCCCGATAATCAAGAAATCAGCCGTATCATTGGTCAAACACTAAATGGTACCTTGGATTATACCTTAAACAATAATCGTTTGATTTTATCAAAAAATGGAAAAAATGTTATGACACTGAGACATGTAGATTAATCGGAACAAATCAGGGACAATTTTTTGTCTGCTTTTGAAAAATTAACCAAATCATCAAATCAATTTCATTTTGACATCGAAAATTATTTCCCAAGGTATTTTAAGAGCAATTGCTGTTCTTGTTGCTATTGCCTTAATCATACTTTTTGTTTATAAAATTCAATCGGTTATTGTTTATTTGGCAGTATCCATTGTGCTCGCATTGATCGCGGGTCCATTTTTAAAATTCTTTGAGCAGAAAATTAAATTATCACGCACTTTTGCTGTCATTCTGATGATGGTCATCTACTTATTTATTCTTTTGGGAATTATTTCAATGTTCATACCATTAATCATAAAGCAGGGCCAACATATCTCATTGATGAATACGGAAGAATTGATGGGGGATCTTAGATTACTTTCTTCGAAAATGGACCAATATCCAGTGTTAGATAAAATAAAATTGGAAGAGAGAATCATGAATTATGACTACGCAAATTTTGCAAGTTCTTTATCGGGACTGATGAACAGGTTTTTAGGTACAGCGGGCAATTTGAGTATCGGACTTTTTTCAGTCTTGTTTATCACCTTTTTTTTAATGAAAGATAATCAGTTGCTTTACAATGCATTCTTAGCAGTAACTCCTGACGAAAAGGAAGAAAGAATCTTAAAGTCTCTATTAAAAATTAAAAATTTACTTTCAAGGTATTTTATTGGATTGATTATTCAAGTTGGTATCTTATTCGTTTTGTATTCGATCATCTTACTCATATTTGGCGTAGAAAGTGCAATTGTCATTGCATTTTTATGTGCATTGCTAAACCTGATACCCTATATTGGCCCACTGATTGGCGGCGCATTAATGCTTGTTTTAACCATGACAAGTAACTTAGAAAACGATTTTCATACAGTTTTAATCCCTACAACAATTTATGTGGCAATTGGCTATATTATTGCGCAATTGATAGATAATTTCTTTAGTCAACCCATCATTTTTTCTAAAAGTGTAAAATCTCATCCATTAGAAATATTTTTGGTAATTATTATAGGAGGTTTGCTATTTGGTATCATAGGAATGATCTTAGCCATTCCAATATATACGGCATTGAAAGTCATTTTAAAGGAATTTATCAAAGACAATGAAGTGGTAAATAAGCTCACACAAGATCTTGAAGATTGAACTTTAATCTCTTAAATAAGGAGGTACAGGATTTTATTAAAGAGAATTCCAATAAAGAAATTAGTAAAATCATTTTAGCAGGTTCTCCCTTTCCCAACATTTCCATAAAGGAATTGGCGGAACAGATCTTGGCCAGAAAGCAAATAGAAACCAAACTTCCTACCTATTTTCATACTGACGGAATTTTGTTTCCTCCAAAGTTAAGTCTCGAACAGAGTTCCTCAGAAATGACAGGAATTTTTAAAAGTCAATTGATACATGGTAAAAACATTATAGATCTCACGGGTGGATTTGGAATTGATAGTTATTTTTTTACCAAAAGTTTCGATCAGGTTACCTATTGTGAGCGAAATGAGGATTTATGTACCATTGCAAGACATAATTTTGTGGTGCTAAAACTTAATAATATCAATTGTATATGTGGTGATGGGTTAGAATGGTTATCCAATAGTGGAGAGAAATACGATTGGATTTATTTAGATCCGGCCAGAAGAAGCGCTGACCAAAATAAAGTTTTTCTGATTGAAGACTGCACTCCAGACATTTTACAGAATTTTGACTTACTATTTAGTCATACAAATCGGATTTTATTGAAATTATCCCCAATGATAGATATCAGTTCTGTTGTACAAAAAATTCCTTTTATAAAACAAATATATGTTGTGGCCATTAAGAATGAAGTGAAAGAATTACTTGTCATCATCGAAAAAGGATATAATAAAGAGATCAATATAGGAACAACCAATTTTTCAAAAGAAACTGAAATTTTTCAGGCGAATTATCCGGATATCAATGAGGTGAATTTAAATTATCCCAATAAATATCTTTATGAACCTAATAGTGCAATTTTAAAATCAGGCCTTTTTAATAATTTATCTAAAAAACTGTCAGTTAGTAAATTACACCCAAATACCCATTTATATACCTCCGATCAAATAATCAATTTTCCCGGGAGATCCTTTGAAATTATAGCACAGTCAAAAGTGAATAAACAAGAAATAAAAAGGCGAGTCCCAAATTTGAAAGCCAATGTTGCTATTCGCAATTTTCCGGGTACGGTTGCCGATTTGAGGAAAAAATTCAAATTAAAAGAAGGTGGAATTGACTATTTATTTTTTACGACAAACCAGGATGATGAACACTTAGTATTGTATTGTAAAAAAATCAATTTAGATCCAAACTGAGACCATCGTATGCCAAAAAAATATTTTTTGGTAAAACCCTACTAACTTCTGCATGTAAGCCCAACGTATGACTAATATGCGTAAAATAGCATCGTTTAGGTTTAATTTTTTCGACTAAACTAAGGGCTTCTTCTAAATTCAAATGGGTTGGATGCCAATCAATTCTTAAGGAATTAATCACTAGTATTTCCAGATTTTTTAATTTTTCCAATTGCTCCTCCTCTATTGTTTTTACATCTGTTAAATAAGCAAAATTATCGGTTCTGTATCCCAATATTTTCAGTTTACCATGACATACTTCAATTGGTTGAAAGTCAATTTGTTTTACGTTAAAACTTTTGTCAAAAACTTCAAAAATATCAATACTCGGTGCTCCCTCGTATCGATCTTCCTCGGCAAAAATATAAGCAAATCTTTCTTTTAAATTTTGAAGAACTTCATTTTTAGCATAAACTTTCATGCTTCCTTGCCTTAATGTAAAAGGTCTTATATCATCAATCCCTGCAGTATGGTCTGCATGAAAATGGGTAAATAATAGTGCATCTAAATGATCGATACCTACACTTAACATTTGTTGTCTAAAATCAGGACCGCAATCTATAACAACATTTGTTTCCTTATCTTGAATTAAAATGGATGATCTTAATCTTTTATCTTTTGGATCTTCAGATAAACATACTTCATGCTTACATCCGATTACCGGGATTCCCTGTGAGGTACCTGTTCCTAAAAAAGTAATTTTCAAAAGAATTTTGTTTAAATAGCGTAAAAACGAATATACAAAGATATTAAACAATGAATCGTTCAAAATGTTCAAT
>CAZWAN010000092.1:0-9244 GCA_964631875.1 uncultured Flavobacteriaceae bacterium | reverse complement strand
GTTTAGAAGATATGAATTCAAAAGAAAAATATAATTCGGAAGAAGAGGTTGATTTAGGGAATCTATTTACTTCTATCGGGAAGGGAATTAAAAATTTCTTTCGTTGGATTGGAGATTTTTTAGAAAAGATTTTTCATACGATCATTCTTCTTATTTTATTTCTCAGAAAACATGGCCTGAAAATCTTAGGTGCTGCCTTAGTGGGATTTTTGGTCGGTTTAATGATTGATATATCTAAACCGGAAATCTATGTTTCTGAAATGATTTTGGAAACTAATTATGGAAGCGGAGCACAATTGAATAAGGAGGTGAATTATTTAGATGCGCTCGTTCAGCAGAAAAATAGCGATGTCATAGCAAAGCTTTTACAAATTTCAAATGAAGAAGCTCAAACGATTACCTCAATTACATCAAAAATTCACGAAAAAGGCAAAAATCTCAGATTGGAATATGAACGATTTTTGCGCACGACAGATACCCTCATAACAGGGCAAACAACTTTTGATGATTTCGCAAAAAGATTCGGTGATAATGATTACAGATACCATAGGATCAAAGTAAGAGCTACGTCAAATTCTATCTTTCCAAAAATTTCTAAACCATTGACCGGCCTGGTTACAACCCATTATTTTGAGCAGATGAGAAGGATTAGGATGGAAGAATTAATGTCGAGAAAATTAATTTTAGAAGATAATTTGGCACAGATAGATTCTTTGAGGAACTTGTACAAAAAAGTTGATTTATTAAATGCACAAAAAAGTAGTGATGGGGCTACTTTTGCGATTGAATCAAAGCAAACAGAAAATGCCAATAAGGATCTGCCACTTTTCGACCTTACAAGTCAAATAAGCAAGGAAATGGCTTGGTTAAATGACGATATCATTGAAAAGGCTTCTGTGGTGAATGTTGTTTCAGATTTTGACGAAGAAGGTGCCATAGACAATGATCTAAAACAAAAGAACATGACCAGGTTTGCCGCCCTGTTTACACTGATCGCACTGACTTTTATTTTGTTAAACACCCTAAATAAATACCTCAATTACTATAAAAGCCATCGAAATATTTAAGGGCCTGTTTGAAGGCAAAGAAATTCGATCATTTTTTTTTCAGGGAGGAAAAACCTTTTTTTTTAAGATAATCGGCTTAGCTCTGTCGTATATCGTCATGCTGCTCATCACACAACATTACGGGCCGGAAGTATTTGGAAGATACGCCATTGTTCTGACCGTTTTAAATCTGATTACAATCATCTTTACTTTCGGTTTTCCCAGTGCTTTGGTCAAACTGTTGAACGACAATGAACATTTTGACAAAAGACCTAAAACAGATTTTTTCAGGTCTATATTAAAAGTAAACTTCTTCACAGGCTTATTACTATCTCTTGGCTTGTATTTTTTAGGGCCAATTTTAGCTTCATTTTTTTTTAAAGATCCGGAGTTAAGTTCCTTTTTTCAGATTGCCGCCTTCTTTGTCTTACCATTAATGTACCACGAGGTTCTTTTGGGGTATTGGAGAGGACGCTCGATGTTTAATCTATACAATGGATTTTTGTTTTTGGGGCCACCCTTATTTTTTATTGTTTTTTTCTATGTACTAGACTGGTTCTACAAAGGTCAGGAGAGAACAATTCTTGCTTTTGGGATCTCCATTTCGATCTTATTTTTTATGGAATTGCTCAGTATGACATCTTTTTGGAATTCTTCGGAGAAAAAATTTCGACTAAAAAAATTAATCAAACTTTCTCTACCCATGATGATGAGTAGTACCGTTCTTTTTTTACTCAATTGGACAGATGTTTTTATGCTCGGCTATTTCAGACCTATGAAGGAGGTTGGCATATATAATGTTGCTTTTAAAATAGCATCGCTCGGCCTGTTGATCATTATAGTTTTCAATGTCATTATTGCCCCCCAAATAGCACTTTTTTATCAACTAAATCAAAAGGATAAGCTGAAAAATTATGTTCAAAGGGCTACCAGACTCATCGCACTCTTTACATTGCCGCTTGTATTAGGGATTATTTTTTTTAATGAAACGCTCTTAAATCTCTTCGGAAGCGACTTTTTGGAAGGAAGAACAGCCTTGGTTATTTTGAGTGCAGGTGTTTTGATCAATGCGCTTTCCGGTAATGTCGATCAAATATTAAACATGACTGATCAACACGTAATCATGAGAAACTTGTCTTTCGTCTGTATTTTTCTGAATGTGATCTTGAACTATATTCTTATTCCTACATACGGGATAAACGGAGCGGCAATGGCAAGTTTGATTACAACTGCTGTACTCAATATGGCAAGTATTTATTTGATCAAAAAAAAATTAGGATTTTATACATTTGGTTAAATGAACAATGTACAACTGTCTATCATTATTGTCACCTTTAATAGCAGTCGATTTATCAAAGATTGTCTGAAATCGATAGAACAATGCTGCACTTCAATTACCTATGAAATTTGGATTTCTGATAATCATTCGGCTGATGATACCCTTGAAATTGCAAAAGAGTTTAATGGAGTTAAACTCATTCGGAACAAGGAAAATTTGGGTTTTGCAAAAGCAAATAATCTAGCTGTAAGCCAAGCTAAAGGGGAATACATTTTATTATTAAATCACGATACCATTTTACTCGATAACCTTCAACCTTTATTGGATCTGGCAGATCATCAATTAAATTTGGGTGCTATCGGAATAAAAATGGTTGATGGAAAAAAAGAATATGCCCTATCTGTTGGCAAATTTCCTAAACCGTGGCAATTGATCAAGCTGTCATCTTTTCGGGAAAAAAGGAAGGAGTTTTTGACGGGACAATTTAAACATCCTGAGATCCCTCGCCAAGTAGATTGGCTAACCGGCGCTTTCTTACTTACCAGAAAGGAAGATTATCAAAAAGTTGGGGGATTAGATGAAAGCTATTTTATGTATGTGGAAGATGTAGATTATTGTAAAAAATTATCGATATCGAATAAAGAAAATCTTTTTTTACCTTCTTTAAGTTTTGTTCATTTCGTGGGGTTTGATCAGACTCGGGAAAACTTGCTCTTAAAAGGATTTGAAATCTATGCTAAAAAGTTTTTTAACAGAACAGAATATAAATTGGCGAAAACATGTTTAAACGTTAACTATGCGTTCAAAAAAAGGGTTAAAGGTATTCGTTGATGCTTATTTGCTGAACAAAGAACCGCAAGGAACAGTGTCGTATTTAAAAGGACTATATCATGCTGTAACTCGGCAAAATCCCGATATTGATTTTTATTTTGGATGTATTGAGCCGGTTGAATTGGAGGAATTCAAAACAGTAGAAAATGTTCATTTTATCCTTTATAAAGACCTGTCCAGAGTGAACAGGATGCTTAATGAAATTCCAAGGCTTATCGAAAAATATAAATTCGATTTTGCACATTTTCAATATGTCATTCCTTTAAAAAAGTATAAAAAATGTATATATATCAATACCATACACGATGTGCTTTTTATCGATTTCCCGCAATACTTTCCTTTTAAATACAGGCTTGTCAGAAAGTTATTATTTAAAAGAAGCGCAAACACCTGTGATATTTTACTCACCGTTTCCGAATATTCAAAGAACGCAATTGCCAATCATTTTGGAATAGAAAAAGACAAAATTAAAGTAATTGCAAATGGTATATCGGAACCCTATTTTTTGGCCTACAACCGGTCAGAGATCCAATCCAGGGTGAAGCGAGAATTTGGTTTAGAAAAGTATTTTCTGATGGTTAGTCGAATTGAGCCACGAAAAAATCAAGCCTTGATTTTAAAAACTTTTTTCGATCATCAATGGGATCAAAAAGGGATTCAGCTGGTATTTGTTGGGAGTAAATCCTTAGAATATACAGAAATGGACCAATTTCTTTCCTCATTGACAAACAAACAAAAAGAAAGTGTTCATTTTATTTCCAATATCGACGATCAAAAATTGCTCAACATATATCGCGGAGCGGAAGGCTTTATCTATCCATCCCTTGCTGAGGGTTTTGGTATTCCCCCGTTGGAGGCGGGAGCCTGTAGAATTCCTGTTTTGTGTGCCAAGGGTACGGCGATGGAGGAATACGATTTTTTTAAACCTTATTTTTGTAATGTACTGGATGAAAGCAAATTTCAAAAAGCCTTTATAAATTTCTCTAAACACAGGTCACAAGAGGGTTTAGAAAAAATTAGTCGTGAAATAAAAAGACGATATCATTGGAATGAACAAGCAGAAAGGTTTTCAGAGATCCTTTTAAAACAACTAAAGAATTGATGCAATTCAATCTATATCATACCTTGTGGATAGTTTATGTGATCCTGCTCACTGCTTTTAGCAGTTTTGAGGTCCATTTTGCATCGTTTTTACTGGGTATTCCATTTGTTTTTACACCAAAAAGTCGAGTGTCTAAAACCGCAATACAACTCATTTTGATGTTGTTGGTAATTGTTTTAATTGGATTGATTAGTTCCATCAATAACCACACAACTTTTTACGATCGTTTAAAAGATTTACTCTATTTTTCGAAGCCGATATTGGGATTAGCGGTAGGATATGGTTTGATCAAAAGAATAAACAATATTCAATTTCTATTGAGGAGTATGGTACTCATTGCTTTGGGATTTTCCATTTTTCATACGGCAAAAGTTTTCATTCATTTAAACGTTTCCGAAGTAACGGTTGACATCATTAGAAAAAATGGCATTGACAACCTACTCGAATTATTTGCATTAGCCATCTTGATTTCCTCTTATAAAAATCCTTTTTTTGATATTTTCAAGAATACCTACTTTAAACATTTAGCCTTGTTTCTGATCGGTATTTCCTTTACACTCTATTTTTCCAGGATGATGTTCGTTGGCTTGATTTTATTGGTTTTAGCGTTTACGGGTCTATCCAAATTGACAAAAAAAGGATTCAGTTATTTTATGGTTCTGTTTGTTGCAGTCGCTGTTTTTTATGCTTATTTATACAGCTCAGATATTAAAAGGGATGAACCGGGATTCCGATCTTTTTTGTATAAAATTAAGATTGCGCCTGCTGAGATATTTGTGACATCAAAAGAGATCAATGAAAAAAACCATGCAGAATTATGGGATCATTGGCGAGCCTACGAAGCGCAAAAGGCTATAGACGGATTAAACGAAAAACCTATAAAATATGTATTGGGTAAAGGATTCGGATCACTCATAGACCTTGGTTTTGTGGCGCCGGTCAACGAAGAGGGGATGAGATACGTTCCACATATACACAATGGCTATATTTATGTGTTATATAAAACGGGAATTTTCGCCTTAATTATTTACCTCATTTTCCTGAGCTTTCTATATTTGCAATCTTATAACAAAAGTGATTCGGTCTTTAGGAAAAATATCCAGAATTTGATTGCAGGAATAGGTCTGTTTTTTATTTTTTCTTCTCTTATTACTACTGGAATTTACAATGAGCATGAGTTTTATATGTTCTTTTTGGGAGGCTTTTTATCCCTCCTTCAGAATTCAGAAAAAATGAATGATCTTACATGAAAATAGGCATATTAGGCACCAAGGGAATTCCAAATAAATATGGTGGTTTCGAACAATTTGCAGAATTTTTGTCTGTTTATCTGGTGCAAAATGGACATGCTGTTACTGTTTATTGCCCTGATCATCAAGATTTTAAAGAGAAAAAGTTTAAGGGGGTCGATTTGGTTTTTAAACCCGAACCCTCTTATTTGGGCCCCTCAGGGCAATTTGTCTATGATTTTCATTGCTTAAGACATGCCAGATCTGCGGGGTTTGATATTTTGCTCCAACTGGGATATACAAGCAATACGATTTGGTGGTTTTTGCTTCCCAAGGAATCGGTTGTTTTGAGCAACATGGACGGTATGGAATGGCAAAGAGTTAAATACAATTATTTTGTCAGGAAATTCTTGAAAGTAGCTGAGTTTTTAGCCGTAAAGAGTAGCGATTTATGTATTGCAGATTCAACGGAAATAAAAAGGTATTTGGAAAAAAAGTACAAGATAGACCCGGTTTTTATTGCCTATGGGGCAGTTGCTTTTGATAATCCCCGGAAGTCTATCCTCGAAAAGTATGACGTAGAGGCATATGGCTACAGCATGCTCATAGCACGAATGGAAAAGGAGAATAATTTAGAAATGATTTTAGACGGATATGTCATAAGTGGATCTAAAAAACCTTTTTTAGTGATTGGAGATGCTGAAGGCAATTCTTTCGGGAGGTATTTGATAAAAAAATTTAAGGCCAATCGTCATATTCGTTTTCTTGGACAAAATTATATTCAGGAAGATTTGAACAACCTAAGGTTTTATGCGCGATCATATTTTCACGGGCATTCGGTTGGCGGTACCAATCCCTCTTTGGTAGAAGCAATGGCGTCTCAGGCTTTTGTAATTGCCCACCGGAATCCCTTTAACAGAGCGGTGTTAAATGATGATGCCTTCTATTTTAAAAATGTTGAGGAGGTAGCAGATTTCAGCAGATCTGTGGAAAAAAAGGATTATCTTCATTTCGTCAATAACAATCTACAAAAAGTTAAAGAGCAATACAGTCTTGAAAAAATTCATCAGGCGTATTTAAATCTTTTTAGAACAGCGTGCAAAAAGTTTTAACACAAAAGAACTTATATTCTATTTCCCTGGGAGCTGTTTCGATTGTTCTTGTGACACTTCCCCTTAAACAAAGTGTAAACAGTTTAGCAATTATACTGTTGTCTGTTGTGGCATTGGTTCATTGGCTGGGGCACAGAGATAAATTTAAAATGAACATTGCTTTTTGGGGATTTGTTTTCTTCTATATTTGGGGCTGTCTTTCTTATTTTTGGTCCGTAGACCAGCAAGAATCCCTTAAAGCAATAAGAAAATTACTGCCATTTTTACTCTTGCCAATTTCAATTCAAATGGTACATCAGCACTATCCAAAATGGACAGAAAAAATATTGACGTTCTTTTCTCTAGGTATAATTTTGTCTTCTTTTTTTTGTTTGACTTATGCTACTTTAACAGTGTTTAAAACGAAAAATTTATCCCATTTTTTTTATCATAACTTAAGTGAACCCTTATTTGGGATGAGTGCAATTTATTTGTCGCTGTTTGTTGCCTTTTCTTTTTTCTTTCTTTATTTCCGGAAGCCTTTTAAAAAATGGCAAAACCGATTTCTATTGGGATTTCTGCTTTTCGTCTTGATTTTGCTGTCGTCAAAAATACTGATTACAGCCACTTTTCTGATCATCGTCTTTGATCAACTGAGAACACGGAAATATAACTTACTCATATTGATCATTCCCATTATCTTATTTCTATTTTGGAAGAATTTTTCCTCAGATCAAATAGAGCAAAGAGTTCTTGAAGAAATTGAAAAAACCGATGTCAGAGAGGTTTTGACCTCTGAGCAATTCGGGCAGGTTTACCATTGGACGGGTTCCGGTTTGAGGTTGTTTCAGGCGAAATGTTTTTATGAGCTATTAGATTCAGATAAGAAATACCTTTTGGGATATGGATTTTTGGCCACACAGGGAAAATTGACCGAAAAGTATCAGGAATATGATCTTTACCCTGGTTTTTATTCCTATAATTTTCACAACCAATACCTCCAAACCATGGCCGATCTGGGAATAGTTGGCTTAGTTTTGATACTGTTTTTATTATACAAAGGGTTCAGACGCGCACTTGCTGAGAAAAGCCCCCTATTTTTTGTCTTTATTCTATTAATCACCTTAATTTGCATAACTGAATCTTTGTTTTGGCGTCAGTGGGGAATGGTTTTTTTTGTTACCATTTATTGCTTACTCTATTTGCAGCCTCTTCAAAGAACCGGCAACTAATTGAATTTTGAAAAAAAGATACTCCAAATATATAGCGCCAATCGCTCTTTTAGGCAATTTATTGATTGTCAATTATATTCTTTTTTTCTTTTTCGAAAGGATGTTTGGTTGGGGTTTTTATGTATTTGTTAATTTGAGTTGGTTAACAAGTGCTTATGTCACCGGGTTTTATAATTTTAAGAGGCATACTAATGTGTTTGAAGTGTATAAATTGATATTCTTCCAATTTTTATTGTTCGGCCTGGCCTATTTCGCTTTTTTTACCCTTAGCTCAAAAGAGATCATCTTAGAAACCCACATCAAAGCGCTTCTTTCAATGGTGTTAGCCATCGCTGCTTTTCGCAGTTTTTATTTTGCAGCCTTGCAAAAGTATAGAGCAAGAGGAGGAAATTACAGAAATGTGGTGTTGATGGGTAGTGGTGAGAATATTTTAAAATTCGATACTTTTTTAAAGGGACATCCGGAAATGGGGTATCAGGTTTTGGGCTTTTTTAATGATACAAAATTAGAATTAAAGCATTACCTCGGTAAGATAGATTCGTCTTTTGATTATATGTTAAAAAATGAAGTTGATGAAATAATTTGTTCTATCAACGACCTGAGTAAAGCCCAAATAGAAAAGCTCATTCATTTTGCCGATAACAATTTAAGGGTTTTGAAATTTTTACCGGATTCAGACAAAATATACACAACAAAGATGGAGGTGGAATACTATGATTATATCCCTGTACTGTCTCTTAGAAAAATTCCTTTTGATAATCCGGTAAATCAGCTCTTCAAGCGCTTATTCGATGTGATTTTCTCTTTGATGATCATCGTTTTTGTGTTGTCGTGGATGGCACCCCTGTTATTTGTGCTAATCAAATTGGAATCTGACGGCCCCCTGTTCTTTAAACAAAAAAGAGATGGATATAAGGGAAATGAATTTATCTGCTATAAATTTCGCTCAATGTATGTAAATGAATTGTCTGATTCAGAGCCTGCAACCAAACATGATGAACGCGTTACAAAAATAGGAAAGATACTCAGAAGAACCAGTGTAGATGAGCTGCCACAATTTATCAATGTTTTAAAAGGAGAAATGAGCATTGTAGGACCAAGGCCGCATATGATAAGTCAAACAAAGAAATATGCGAAGATCGTCGACAAATTTATGGTGAGACATATGGTGAAACCCGGTATTACGGGATTAGCGCAAACAAGTGGTTTTCGAGGTGAAATACTAAAAAATACGGATATGTCAAATCGTGTACGATTCGATATTTTTTATATAGAAAATTGGTCATTCTTTCTCGATTTAAAAATTATGTTACGAACAGTACTTCATGTATTTCGAGGAGATATGAAGGCCTATTAAAAAGGATAAAATGAATATACTTATTTTAGGTTCAGGGGGCAGAGAATGTACTTTTGCCTGGAAAATAGCACAAAGTA